>JARGOJ010000166.1 GCA_029210225.1 Planctomycetota bacterium | reverse complement strand
ATCGATGGATTGCTCCGCATGCGTTTTATTACCTCACACCCACGCTTCTTCATGAACGACTTCTGGACACGCATCAAGGACCTTAGCAAGGTCTGCCGCTACGTTCATGTCCCAGCCCAGCACGGTTCAAACCGTATCCTCAAGGCGATGAAGCGCCTCTACACCCGCGAAGAGTTCTTAGAAATGGCCCTCGCCGCTCGGGACGCCATTCCTGATATGGCCCTCGCCAGCGACTTCATTGTTGGTTTCCCCACGGAGACTGAAGAAGATTACTTGCAGTGCGAAACGATCCTTAGAGAAGTCAACTTCGCCAACTCCTTCGTCTTCAAATACTCTCCGCGCCCGGAAACTCCGGCCCATGGCATGATCGACGATGTCCTTCAGGCCGACAAGAACCGTCGCTGCACTCAACTCTTAAAGGTTCAAGAAGAGATCAGTCTTAAGAACAATCAATCGACGCTTGGCAAGAGCGTTGAAGTGCTTGTCGATGGCCCTTCTAAGACCAATGACCAGATGCTCAGCGGTCGCTCCGACGACAACCGCATTGTGATCTTTAAAGGGAAACGAAGCCTTGTTGGAGAGCTGGTCGAAGTGACCATCGACAATGTGACACCGTTCTCTTTATATGGCTCGATTTCAACGTCTCCTGACGTATCGAACAAGCCCATGATACCTCGTAGCCTGCCTATCATTTCATGAGCGAAGAGACAGAATTATCCTCTCAGGAAAAGCTCGACCGCCAACATATGGCCCGTGCCATTGAGATCGCAGCGAAGGGCAGCTATCACACTTACCCGAACCCCCTCGTGGGCTGCGTAATCGCCCGTGGAGACCTTGTTCTCGCGGAAGGCTATCACAAACAATTTGGTGGACTTCACGCGGAGCGAGAGGCCTTCGCCGCCCTTGACCCCAAGCAATCGCTTGATGGCGCGAGTCTCTACGTCAATCTTGAGCCTTGCGCCCACCATGGTCAAACGCCCCCCTGTATCGACGCGGTGCTCCAATCGGGGATAAAGAGAGTGGTCGTCGCGCAGCGAGACCCAAACCCCAAGGTCGATGGTCGGAGCCTTGAGCAGCTTACAAAGAATGGCGTCGAGCTTGTCACAGGGGTCCTCGAAAAAGAGGCCCGAGAGCTGAACGTCGCCTTCAACAAATTCATGATGACGACCCGCCCCTTCGTGATCGCCAAATGGGCTATGAGCCTCGACGGCAAGATTGCGGCCCGAGGAGGAGACTCCAAGTGGATCACTGGGGAAGACGCACGGCACCGAGTACACGAAATCCGGGGACACTGCGACGCCATCGTCGTCGGCATCGGCACCGCGTTAAAGGATAACCCCCGCCTGACCCGCCGCGGCGTCGAAGGACGGGATCCTGCGAGAGTCGTGGTCGATTCCACTGCGAGGATCCCTGAAGAGCTTGGCTTAGTCGCCACAGCCAGAGATCACCAGACCTTTCTTGTCACGACCAACCTCGCCGACCCTGATCGTCTCAAGCGTCTTCGTTCTTTAGGGGTTAACGTTATCAAGGTTGCCTTTGAAGGGCAGCGAGTCGATGTCAACGATATGCTCGATCAATTTGGCCGAAGAGGTTGGCAGCGCATCCTCGTTGAGGGTGGCGGCGCTTTGCTTGGCAGCTTCTTCGCCCATGACTTGGTTGATCGGGTCCATTGCTTTATCGCGCCGAAGATCATTGGTGGGGACAAGGCGCCTTCACCAGCCGGGGGCACCGGTGTCTCAGCGGTTTCGGATGCGCTGCTCTGTTCACCAATGAAAACCGAGGCACTAGGCCAGGATGTCTTATTGACTACAGACATTCACGAGTGGTGATTTAGAGAGCTCAAGACCATGTCCGTGAACAATTTCTCTCATGGTCCAGGGCAATTCTATACAAGTCGCTGAACCTCCAGGGACGTTCTTATACATAGCATAGAGTGAAATCTCATCGATCCGAACCCAACAGGAAAGAGCTCGGTGGGGCCTAGACGGAGATAGGTTCGAGTGACTCAGGGTTTCAACTATTGGCGAGCATGCCTTTGGACAGCTCTCCCGCCGTCTCTTCGCTGGCGAGCTGAGCAACGAGAGAGAGGGCAAAACGTAAGGCGGTGCCTGGACCTCGGCTCGTTGTGATATTGCCGTCGATACAAACCGTGTCCTCGACGTAATTGGCCGAGGGCATTTGCTCGCCGAAGCCTGGGTAGCTTGTCGCTCTGCGGCCTTTAAGAACACCGGCGGCTTCCAAAGCGATGGGGGCCGCGCAAATCGCCGCGACGATGCGCCCTGCCTTTGCTTGGTCAGCTAAGAGGCTCTTCAATTTATCGTCGTCGCGGAGATGGTTTGAGCCGGGCAATCCACCGGGGAGAACGATGGCATCCCAATTGGAGTCAAGTTCAGAGAGAAGCGTGTCACATTCGATGCGAATATTGTGGGCGCCCTCGACGGCGGTGTCATTGAGGCCTGCCGTCGTGACTTCAAGTCCGGCGCGACGCAAGACGTCGATGATAGTCACGGCCTCAATCTCTTCAAAACCGGGGGCGAGAGGCACGAGTACAGTTTTGGAATCAACCATGAGGCCGTCCTTTGTCAATCGATGGGGGATTTATTGGATTTCAGAGTGGTTCCCGGCAAAGCACAAAGTAGTTGGGCTGCCACTTATCGTTCTTGAAAGCGCGGCCGATAGTGACGGAGTCGGAGACCAGGCGCATGTAGTCGATCATGCCCTTATAGATGAACTTTGAGAGCCCGGCTTCATTAGGCTTGAGCGGTGGGCAACCTTCGGGAGCTTTGGGGGGTAGGCGGCGATAGTCGATGGCGAGAGAGTCGGTCTCTTTGTCTTCGTAGGCGACAAAGTAACCTGGGCCGGTGATCTTCGTGAGGTTCTGGAAATTGAAACCCCAGAGTTCTTTTGCCTCGCCTTCAGTGGGCAAGCAGAAGCGTTTTTCAAAGAGGCTGAAAGCTGGGAGTGAGTTCTTACCGTGGTGGCGAACCATTTTGCCTTTGGGAGTACCCTCTGGGACCATGTGTTCATTCGTGACCTTGCGGCCTTCGCAAAGCTCCCAAAGCTTCTTCTGATCTTTGCCCCCGAGGAAGCGGACAGCGTGAATCCGGTCTTCTGCGCCCATAGCTTCGATCATGTTCGCTATATCGTCTATTTTGGCATCGGGCTTACGCAAGGCTTCACGAAGCTCTGCGCCGTGTTGCTTGATCAGGTTTTTCGATACGTATTCCATCTTTGTCGACATAGCTTCTCGGGTCCTTCCAATCTCACAGGATTCGTTCCTACAGGGCGGCAAGATCTTCCCATACGGCCTCCAAACTAGGAAGTGAATTCCTCGGGGCAAAGAACTTCTTCCCTCATAGGTGAATTTGGGGTTACTCTTTAAGGAGAGTTTCACGCTCAAATTTGAAAGAAATGACTATGCACAAGTCCCGGAAGCTGTCCTTTATTTTGCTTTTGTTGGCGGTTTTAAGTCAGGCGATACCCGCATCTCAGGCCGACATTCTTCACCTGAAAAACGGTCGAAAAGTCCGGGGGGAGATCGACGAGAAGGCGAGCGACGATAAGAAAGTCGTCATCACCCTGCCAACGGGTAAGGCGGTCTTTCCAAGGAAGCTTATCAAGCGGATTGAGCGGGAAGACAAGACTCAATATCTCATCAAGCAAGGGCTCAACTTATCTCGCATTGGTTCCCATGAAGAAGGCATCGCCTGTCTTCGGGAAGCACTGATCGTCACACAGAACGCCCCGAAGGCGCGTCGGGCCCTGGCCTATGCCTTAGCGCGACGAGGCAACTCCCTGCTCTCAACCGGCCAAGCGGGCTCTGCTCTTGAAGACTACAGCGAAGCCTTAAAGCTCGACCCTAGCTCAAGCTATGCCAAAGAAGGTATGGACGCCGCCAAGCAAGCGACCAACACCATGGATGGGCAGCTTAGTGACGCTGGGAAGACCGCTAAGAACGACGTCGATAAAGCGATCGCAAAGTATGAAGCGGTCTTAAAGAAGGACCCTGGCTACATCAAACGGGTCAAGGTGCCATTGTCGAACCTCTACGTGAAGAAGGCCAATTCGATGCTCAAGGTCAAGTTCAAGGCCTCCCGCTCCCTCGATACGGGAGTTTGTTTGAAGGCAGGCTTGCTCTACGACAAGGCGCTGCGCCTCAACGGCGAATTGATGGATCAAATCGCGTCTCGTTGGGCGCTGACTCGAATCATCTTGGCATACTCAGACCCGAGCATTGTTGGCGCCGGAGACCTCGCCACAGCAGCGAACCTGAGCCTTCAAACGCCGGTCGGGCAGTGCGCCCAAGCCCTCCGCTTTGAAAAACTTGGGAACGCCCCAGAGGCTCTCAAGCTTTGGACGGCTGTTGGCGGCAAGGGTGCTCTGACCAAGGTCAAAGCGAAGGCTATGGGTCGGGCCTTGTCGAGCGTTGACCTCATCAATCCGAAGACCGGGAGGGGCTGGGTCAACTCGACGACGCATTGGCAAAAATTCGATTCAGCCCACTTCATTGTTCACCATAGAAATGGCGACTTGGGGCGAAAGGTGCTCAAGCTGGCCGAGCATCACTACAGCGCTATGTTTCCCGGTTTTCGTAAGTCCTACGGGCGAATCATGGGGCGAAAGATCGACCTGTGGATCTATGAGAACTACAAGGAATACACGAAGAACGGAGGCCCTCCAGGATCGGCGGGAGTGACAAAGACGCTGCGAGTTGGCCCGGGCTTGTTTCGCATTCGAATTCTGGTGTTTCAGAGTTCGTCCCAGTTGCTCACCTCCACCTTGCCCCACGAGTTAGTCCATGCCTTCATGCCCATGTTGCTCGGCCACAACAAGACGCCTCACTGGCTCCACGAAGGCCTCGCGACGAATCATGAGCCCTCTCTGAAGCAGAACTACTATCGACGCTTGGTATACAACGCGAAGTTGCGGCGGCGTTTGATTCCAGCGAAGACCATCGTCGGTTTGAAAGCTTACCCTGCGGAAAATCAGGTCGACGTTTTTTATGGCCAGGCATTTTTGCTGGTGGAGTATCTCATTCAACAAAAGGGCCTGCGAGCTGTGGTGAGTATGCTTCGAGACCTCGATAAGATGAGCGTCACCGACTCGGTCTATAAGCACTTTCGCATTCGTGACCTAGACAAGTTGGACGCGGCCTTTAAGAACTTAGGCGCGGGCCCTAGAAGCTGGACCATGCAACAAAAGAAACTTGTCTACGGACTCTTAGGCGCCGCCCTCACAATCATGATTGCGGGGATCGTTTACCTGCTCTTCGTCGACCGTGCGGTTGAGAGTTTGTCGGCTGAAAGACAGACGGAGCAAGAGAGCGAGGATAAGAAGCCGGCGCCGTTCAAGCCTGACTTGAGTGCTATGAAGCGGCGCCATGCTTTGGTGAAGGAGGCTGTGGGTCAAAATCCGGAGTTGTTGCAGCTCGCCAAAGCCATTGAGAATCGTGAGTTTAAGATGGAGACCCGCGTCGCGCTTGTTCAGACCTTGGCTTTGAATAAGAAGCAGCCTGAAGCCCTGGCCCAAATGATGAGGCTACTCGGGAGCCTGGAGCAATCGAAGGTCGACGCTCAGGCCCGGGAGACTTTAGTCTTTAGCTTAGGTCGTTTTATAGGTCATGAGCGGGCCCGCTTGAAGCTCATTGAGTGCTTATCCCCGCCCACCAGGAAGAGTGAGCGGCTCGAGGCCATGCGTGCGATTCGAGAGCACTCCGCGAATTGGAGCCTCTCTCATTTAGAGCCTATCGCCGCCAATGACCCGGACCCAAAGATTCGGGAGCAAGCGCGGCGAACTCTTGCGGTGATCACCAAGCGAAGCATGCGTAAGCGTTGAGACGGGCCTTTTAGTCCGAGAGAAGAAAAGCCCGGGCTTCCGCCAGCTCTTCATGAGCATGATCTTCGCCGGCTTTTTTCGTCTCGGACAGACCTAGATCCATCACTGAAAGAGCTTGGTCTTTTTGGCCCATCGTCACAAGGAGTTGGGCGTAGTGGTAGTAGGTCGCGACGTAGTCGGGATTTCGCTTGGTCAGCTCGTCAAATTCCCGAGCTGCGTCTTCAAGCTTTTCCAGCTTTTTGAATTCCATCGCGAGGGCGTATCGAGAGAACGCATCGTCAGGAGATTCTTCGACCCAGCTTTGAAGTGTTGCAATTCTGTCAGCCATGGTCTTTCCTTCTAGCTCTTGACAGGACAAAAGCAGCGTTTAGGAGTCGTCTGATCCGGAGCCACGACGACCACGACTGCGACGTCGACGGCGTCTTGGGCGTCTCTGTCCGCGACCTTCGCGACGGTCCTCATTGGATCCTGCGGCTGATTTATCCTCGGTTTCGCTCTTTACGGTTTCTGCGGTCCGAGAGTTATGTGCAGAATCGTCTTGCTCGTCATCATCCTCGTCCTGCTCGTCATCTTCGTCTTGGTCATCTTCGTCGTCGTCGTCGTCGTCGTCGTCTTCGTCGTCATCTTCGTCATCGCGATCCATGACGTCTGAGTCATCATCGTCGTCGCGATCCATGACGTCGGAGTCATCGTCGTCGTCATCATCATCTTCGTCATCGCGATCGAGAGCGGTGGATTCGTCGGCTTCTTCCTCGTCGTCGAGGTGTTCGCTCATGACTTCTTCACGGGCAAGAGAGACGGTATCGTCCATGACGGTTTGTTCGTCGGCGAGAGCGGTCGGAATAACCTCTTCAACCTCGGTGGTCTCTTCTTCTTCATCCTCAATGAGTTCGTTAACCGAGAGTTCGTCAGAGACGGTCTTCTCGACAGCGGTCTCTGCGTCACCTTTACGGCGGCGACGTCGACGAGAGCGGCGACGACGGCGAGGTTTTTCTTCGCCGTTCTTGTCATCGGATTCTTCAGAGCTTGTCGCTTCCGGCTCTTCGACTTCAGGCTCTGCATCACTCGTTTGCGCGTGGCGGTGAAGGTATGTTTTGACCATATCTTCGAAGAGCTCAAAGCCCTCGTCCGTTCGTGGGCTAGGAATAAGTTTCCCAGCGATGTACGGACTTTTAGGGAGACCTTTAAGCGCTTCGGTGACGTGCTTTTTCAGGTCGAACATGTCTTGTTTGTAGGTCAGCATGATTTCGTACATTTCGCGCTGACGAGTACGAATGGTTTCAACGTCTTCTTTGAGCTGTTTCAACAATTTAGATTGGCTATCGTTGCCTTGTTGATTCCGGTCGCTTCGATTCCGGCGCCCTCCAGAGAAATTTTGGTCGAAGGCCACTATTCACCTCAGTGATTGTTTTGTTTTGTTTGGGAGCGTATGGGTTTCAATCTGCTCATGGAACTAAGATTTTTCGTCCCCATCTTGGAGAAACCAAAAATAGGCATTGCGCGCCGATTTAAGGGCGAGGGGAGTATAACACGGCTCTTGTTATGATGCGCGAGGGTGAGTTCTTGAAGAAAATATACAATTTGTAGGGGTTGCTCGATCTAAGTCTGGCCCCAGCCTATATAATTTCGTGGGAATATAGAGTGTGTATTTTTCAACCTTCATGAGCTGAATCGTTGCGGAGGAAGTGGATGGCGAGCGGGGACGATGTCCTCGGTGCGTTGCTCTTACAACGCCGACATATATCGCCCGAAAAATTAACTTGGGCGATAGGAGAGATGGTCCGTGAACACCAAAGGGGTGGCCGTCCTGATTTGCAGATAATTTTGTCTAAACACAAGTTAGTTTTGGACGATGTATTACGGCAAGTTGGATACGAAGCACGGACTGGCGGGAGCGCCTTCGATCTCGATTTTCAGAGTCTCGATTGGATGCGAAAGACGATCCACCAAGCGAGGCAGCAGTATGGCGTGCCGCAACGACCACCGACCCGCCCTTTTCCATCCGGCGCGGCCCATAGAGCCGCGCTCGGAGTCAATATTGATATGCCTTCTGAGGAGAGGACGCGGTCAGCGAGTCAGCTGGGCTCGCGGCGTCGCCCAACGACCAATCGATTCCATCCTTCTCCGTCACAAGCCGCCCTGCTGCAACAATCAGCCCGCGCTCAGCAGCTTCAATCGACCCGCAACTCGCCCGGTTCACCGAGCTCTCAAACGCCAACCGCCCGCGCTTCCCTCTCCCGAGTCCCAGCGGTCGAGAAAAAGAACAACAAGATTTGGGGCCGTTATGAGATCGATAAAGAAATCGGCCGAGGCGCCATGGGTGCTGTCTACCGCGCCTTCGATCTCGAACAGGAACGCCGGGAAGTCGCCATTAAGGTCTTGCTCCAAGGAGCCAAAGCACACGGCGATATTTTAGAACGTTTTCACCGCGAAGCCCGAACCCTCGCACGCCTGAAACACCCGGCTATCGTTCGGGTCCTCGATAACGGGGTCTATCAGAACCGCGCATACATTGCCATGGAGTTCATCGCAGGCACTCCCATGGAAAACATGATTCAAGACCTCCCCCTCACTCGGGGATTGGTCATCATCGAAGAGATCGCCAACGCCCTCTCCCATGCTCATGATGCCGGCGTCGTTCACCGCGACCTCAAACCAGGCAACATCATCATTACTACCGATGGCAAGCCAAAGATCATGGACTTCGGACTCGCCAAACTCCTCGACGAGAGCAACACCCTCACTCGCCAGGGAGACCTTGTTGGAACACCGCTCTACATGTCTCCCGAACAGATCCGTGGCGATTTGACCGCCATGGGTCCAATGTGTGACTTGTGGGGCCTTGGTGTTAGCTTTTACCTCTTCCTCACAGGGAAGCTTCCATTCAATGGGAAAACAGTCGAGGAAGTGGCTAAGAAAGTCCGGGATATCGATCCACCCGAGCCCCACGTCTTGAAAGAAGAGATCCCCCTCGACCTCTCAAAAATGTGCATGACCCTGCTTAACAAGGATGCGGAGCAGCGCTATCAGAACGCCGGAGATATTGCCGCAGACCTGCGTCTCTATCTTCAGGGACAGACCCCGACCTTCGGTATGGCTCACCGCAAGACCGACCGCGCTCGCAAGGGCGTCCCCAAATCCATCCTCATTGTTGGAATCTTGGCCCTTCTCATCGGCATCGGCGCCGGCTTCGCATACATTTTGAGTGTCAGTGAGCAGCAACAAACCTTGGAAGCTTGGGCCTCGGCCGGAAGCGATCTCAACAAGCTCAACGCCGCAGCAAGCAATACCATCCAAAAATTAGAGCGTGAATTCACCTGTGCAACAGTCCAAAAAGACAGCTTGAGCCAGCTCGCTGCCATAACGACCGATCTAAAAGCAGCGATCGCTATCGTCGAGCCACATGAATTGGACGGAAACTTCCCCGCCGAGACCCGAAAGTCGCTCAAAGCCGCGCAAGACTTGAACGTTAGCCTCGTTTCGCTCGATTTAGTCGCCAAGCTAAGCCCTGATCTCTCCAAGGCAGGGCAACTTCAAGCACCCAGCCTGCAACAGGCAAAGTCGATCCTTGAGAGCTTTAAGAAGCACCCAAAGAACATGCATCTTCGTTGGGCAAAGACCCTGCTTTCTGTAAAAGAGAAAGACTACGTCTACTCCGAAGTTTTGATTAATGAGCTTCATAGAGATTTCCCGAGCCAGGGAGTTTTCTACACCCTCCACGCAGACATCGAACAGAGCCTCAGCAACCGGACCAAAGCGGTGAAGGCTCTCACTAAAGGACTTCGTAACGTCAAACGTCGAAGCGCCCGCTTCGCGCTCTATCTACGAAGGTCCGCTCTCCAACAGCAACTCAAGCAAATGGTTGAATCGAAATCCGACCTGAATCGGGCCCTGCAAAATGGCTTTCGCTACGACAGTGAAAGGGTCGCCCTGATGTCCCGCGCCGTCGAGCTTCAAGACTTTGCCCGGCTCCCTGGAATCATTTCAGACCTCGCCGAAGACCAGCGTAAAAAGGAAATGTATCGCCTCCCCCGCGCCATGGAGTGGCTATCAAGAGATTGCTCCGCTCAAGCCCTTAAAATCCTTGGCTCCGGCAAGAATAATGGCGACACCACAGCGCTGAAAGCCCTTCGGTATTGGTTCAAGGCTCAAGCGACCTATAACCTTTTTGACCACGAAAGCGCTCTCACCGAAGTCAAAGGCGCCATTCGCAACGCGGACTTGGCAAAGTTAGAGGTCCTCAGCCTCGAAGCTCGCGCACTTTACATATCCTTACTGCACATTACGAACGACCACGGTCAAGCCGATGACATCTATCGAGAGCTCCTAGCCCGCTTTCAAAAGCGCCGACAAGAAAATGTTAGTTACGAAATCCCCAGTGTCCCCGAAGAACTCCGAAGCGCGTTTTTCAAGGTCCTCATAAGCCACGGCGATGCCTTATTCTTTCTCAACGGTCCCGATAGGCTTCAAAGTCAAAACCCATTTAAAGAACGAGTCGACCAAAAAACGCGTACATCGGCCCTAGAACCCTATACCCAAGCGCTCTATCTTCCTTTCGATACTCCCGCCATTCGGCGGCGCCTCGCGCTTTTTGCCATCTCCAATCCCGGTCCATCTCAGGGTCGACGCGTCCAAGAACACCTAAGAAAACTCGGTAGTGATAATCACCCGGCCTCCCTCGCGCTTCGAGGATTTGAGTTGGCGAATCGGTCTCGGGGCAACGGAGGCGCAAATAAGAGAGCCGCCGCACTCTTCAAAAGATCACGAGAGACTCGGCGACCTTCGAATCTCCAACATTGCCACAACTTCATCCTCTCCTCCCTCAAGATCTTTGCCTCAGGAAACATTTCACGGGACGAAGCGAAACGTCTTGAGCAAGCCATCCGCCGGGCTGCGATGCTCGAACCGGGAGATCCGCTGACCTATAAGTACTATCGCCGCTTCTTCGCGATGCGAAACGATAGGCCTAACGCGGTACGAGTTGGCACTGTCAGCTATGTTCTCGACGCCACCGACTCCGACAATTATTTCTGGTACGCCAATCAAAACAAAGGCGAACGACGCCTCGAATTACTCTCATTGGCTCTCCGATATGGACTCCTCGCTTCAAAGGACCCCAATAACTCTCACCTTGCGTCCATTCACTTCATGTTCGCCCGAGAGCTGTCGAAGATTCCCGTTCGTTGGCCCCAGGCTTTCGACCTCGCTAAACGCGCCCTGCTCGGTCGTCCCCAGGACATAGAAATCCTAAATCTGTTAATTAAGTTGAGTGGCGATCTGAAGAAATCCGAAGCGAAAGAAAAATATTCCCAAATGCTTGGGCAAACTCGCGTCAAAGGCCTAAAAAAATTAGATCGCGCCACCTCCTCCTTCGAAAAGAAAGATTACAGCGCTGCGCTGCGACAAGCTGATCAATCCCGGATTTACCTCCCCCTCGATCAGTTAAGTCGCTACCAACGCCTCAAGGGCGAATCTCAAATCCGCTTGAAGATTGCCAAGATCGGAGACTCCGAAAGTTGGAGGCTCTTCTGTCAATCGGCCCTCGAAGACATTGCAAACGCTGAGGCCCTTCTAAGAGCTTCAGAATTGGGAGAGTCTGTCCGGAGAAAGGAGCTTTACAATCGTGCGAAAGCCTCCCTCGATAGCGCTACAGAAGACCGCTCCTTGTCCGAGCAACGATTCGCCCTCGCTTACCAAGGATTTGCTGTGATTCTCAATGCCGGTGAGAGCAAACAAGTTCGTCGGAGGATTGAATTGGAGTTCAAAACCCTACTGCAAGAAAAGCCCGCGGCCCTCGGCGCCCGATTTATCCGAGCCGTCTTTCTTATCAAAATTGGGGCCCCGGCCGATGCTCGCTTTGAGCTCACTCAAATCTGCAAATCACAGATTTGGGAAAACACGGGAGGCGGCGAGTTGCTCCATGCCTGTCTGGCCCTTGCGCTTTGTGAAGAAGGCAAAAAAGACCCCGCGATGATCGCATTGAAGAAAGCGCGACGCCTCGGATTCCTGGCTCAGGATGGCCCTAAAAAACTCTTCCAAAGTCCAGCCTTCCAACGCCTTCTAAAAGACACACCATAGTGAACTTATGAACGGCCAAAACTACCGCCATATTCCCGAAAACCCTCACAAAGTCGGAGCCGCGTGCTTATTGGTCGCGACCGACAAGGCCCAAAATATTTTTGGGCACAATACAATCGACTGGGTCAAGCAACAGGGCGGCGACAAAGACACCGTTATTTTTATCTTCGGCATATCGAAGAAGAGCCCGAGCCCTTACATTGAAGGAGTCTTTCTCAACTCCAAGGGTCGAGGATTCCACCCCACTTGGGGGATC
>JARGOJ010000165.1:10170-12199 GCA_029210225.1 Planctomycetota bacterium | reverse complement strand
TAAACAACTCGCTCGACCTTCCCCATCTCCATCGCCAAAGAGAGAAAGCGCCGAGTGCCCTCAACGTTCACTTCATACATAAGTTCAGAACGGGGAAGCCAGAGAGCATAAATAGCGGCGAGGTGAAAAATATGGGTCACCCCCTCCAAGGCGACGCGCAACGACTTCTCATCCATCAGATCGCCGTAACAAATCTCGAGGTCGAGGCCTTTCAGATTGCCAATGTCCTCACCTGGACGAGCCATCGCCCGGACCTCGCGCCCTTGTTCGAGGAGCATTTTGGTCACGTGAGCGCCGATGAATCCGGGGGCGCCAGTCACGAGTGTCTTTCCTGAACTCATTGATTTTCCTCCGACTCCGACCCTTTATTGAGCTCTTGGATACCGAACCAGAAAAGCACAATACCCACCATAAGCGGCAGAAAGCCAATGATACTCGCGACAAGGAAAAAGGACGCCATATCTTGCTTGGCGGGCGGATCGAAGAGCAGCGCGAGGGTCAGCCCCAAGGTCAACATGCCGCCAAATGTCGTCGCGACTCCTCCGATCACCGTAAAAATCCATCCGTAGGCGGTGTGGTGAGCAACATCGTCCTGAACCGGAGTCTCTTCGAGTAGTTTTCGACGAGAGAGTCGCTGAGTTTCCGCTTTCTGACGGAGTTGCTTCTTTCTCAATGAGCCAACGAGCTTTAGCGCCAGAGCCGTCTCAGTTCCTAGGGCAAAGACCGCCAGGGCAATAAGCAATGAGACCGTCGTCGCGCTCGCCGTCTCCTCGACATGAGCCAGGGAGAGCAAGGGGAAATTGTAAAGCCCGTGGAGCATCACTGGGACGAGGTAGGCGAGGAGATAAAGGCGCCGCTCATTCGAGGGCCGAAAGCGAGCCTGACCCACGTAATAGCCCATAATCGCTCCCAGGCAGGCGTGCCCGGGAACGGCAGTGAGGGCGCGGGTGATAGCGAGAGACAGGCCGCCGCTGGCGACAAAGAGGATGTTTTCAAGGGTCGCGAAGCCGAGTGAGACCGAGACCCCGTAGACAATGCCGTCCATAGGTTCATCGAACGCTTCGTGCTTGACGCAATAGAGCCAGAGCACCGCGAGCTTGAAAAATTCTTCGGGCATGGCGGCGGTCACGAAGGCTTTCGCGAAACCGAGAACGTAGGGGTTTTGATCGGCGCGAGATTCCAAGGCCATGAGAATGGGCATAGAGAAGAGGAGGGTCGGGATGATCGTCAGGAGACCCAGACCGAAGGTCGTCCACAGAACCCTTGGGGGCTCAGGGTAGACATCCCGGCTGTGGAAATACCAAAGCAAGAGCAGAGATGGAAAAACAGCGGCGAGCGCTGTTAAAAACATTGTCAAATTGGACGACTCCCCTTGGCGTTTATAGCAAAGCCCTTGAAGTCTGTCTCCTAGAGAACGAGCCTGCTACACTAGTCATCTGTCATAGTTCGATTCAGGAGCCCTAACCATTCAATTGTCTGTGAGCATCGTCCATCCGCAGAAGTTTAGCCCACTAAACTCGTGACGAGTTTCCGGCCTCACGAACAAATGCCCTGGCCAGCGCTCCAAAAATAAAAAGTGACAGAGCACCAGATCGTCGAAGTAACCCGTCAAGCATTGGTCAATTGAGCGGAGCATTCATGAAACAAGCACCTCGAATCGCCTTCATTTTAGCAGTCGGAGCGATCGGAATCATTGGAGCCTACTTATTCCGACAATGGAGGCTAAATAAACACCATGGCCCTATGCCGACAGAATGGACCTCTGAAGTCAAAGAGGACTTCAAAAGCAAAGTGTCTTTGGGCGACTATTCGGCCAGTTCAGAGAGCGCAAAAATGCCCGATTGGTCACAGTTTCTAGGACCAAGGCGGGACGGGGTACTCCCGACCGCGAAAATTGCCAAAAAATGGCCAGAAACCGGCCCAAGAGAACTTTGGAAAGTTGATATTGGAGAAGGTTTTGGGGGTGCCGCTATACGTGACGGTGAGGTCTATCTCGCCGACCGCCAAGATGATGAAAAAGACGTGATGC
>JARGOJ010000165.1:6354-10156 GCA_029210225.1 Planctomycetota bacterium | reverse complement strand
TGACCTCGATTCCGGAAAAGAGCTATGGAGCGTCACAGAGATCGTCAAAGGACGAGTGAGTTACAACGGCTCTCGAAGCGTTCCCGCCGTCACCAAGGACCATGTCATCTCAACGAACCTGCTGGGCTGGGTTTATGCATTTAGTCGAAGCGAGCACAAAACAGTCTGGAAGAAGAGCCTTTTAAAAGAGTACTCAGCGTCCGCTGGCGGCTTTGGCTTTGTGCAGTCCGCGCTGATTTATGAAGGCACTGTGATCTTTGCTCCCAGCTCCCAAAAGGCCGGGCTCATTGCGCTTGAGGAGAGCACAGGAAAGGAAGTTTGGAAGAGCGATCCTATCGCCGGAGCAGGTTATGCCACTCCTATTCTGTCTTCGATCAATGGCGAAGATCAGGTCTTAACTCTTACGAATAGTGGCCTCTTCGCCCACAACCCGAAGACGGGCAAAAAACTCTGGGAGTATCTCGGTTATCGATGCAACACGCCTATTCCCGCCCCAACCGTTCTCAACGATGGACGTGTTTTTATCACGGGGGGATACAAGGCTGGCTCAACAATGATTTCGGTGAAAAAAAATTACGGAGCCTCCTACGAAATCAGAGAATTGTTCCGAATAGAATTTCGCGGATCTCAAATTCAGCCTGCGCTGTTTTACAAGAATCACCTTTATGCCAATTTCAATTTCAACGCAAACATCAAGCGTCGCCCGGACGGCCTTATTTGCATGGATCTGGCTGGCAAACTACAGTGGCAAACTAAAAAGGACCCACACATTGGACGGGGTAACCTCATCCTCCTCGGTGACTCCATCTTGACTTTGGGAGGCGATGACGGTGTGCTACGCCTTGTTGAAGCCAACTCAAAGAAATATGTCGAGCTTGGCGCGAAGAAGGTCTTCAATAGCAAACAAATGTGGGCGCCGATGGCCTTTTCAAAGGGCAAGCTCGTGCTTCGAAGCCAGAAAGAACTGAAATGTCTGGAGTTGAATCCTTAACATCGAATTCTTCTGAGCGCTCTCGGGCCTCCACACCCGCGAGCGCTGGCTTGGATTGGCAGCCCTGGGTCTTCGACCTTATGCCTGCCATGTGCATGGACTTCTCCCTCTACGTCAGCTTCTTCGCCATTCAACAATTGCTCAAAGCTTCGAAGGTTGGCCCCGACCTACTGGGCACAACCTTCGCGGCCTACTCTGCTGGCTACATCGTCTTTTGCCCTTTGATTTCGATCTATGTTGGCCGCTTCCGGTCTCTATCACTACTCGGTGGCCTGGTCATCGGGCTCTTTTGTCTGACGGGCTTCCGCTACTCCACTGAGCTTTGGCATTTCCAGGTTTTACTAGGTCTCATGTCTCTCTCCACGGCCTGCTTCTGGCCATCCTTCCAAAATATTATTGGCGAAGACTGCGAACCCATCGAGCTGCCGAGGCGTCTCGCCTTCTTCAATCTTGGCTGGACGGTCGGAAAAGCATCAGGGCTAGTCGCAGCAGGTTTCTTGACCGCTTCCATGGGACGGGACATTTTTTGGATCGCCTTTGCCCTCTCCAGCCTCTGCACGTTGCTGTTCTTTGCCCGCTTTTGGCGCGTTGGCTTCTTCACGAGAGTCCAGCGCAGCCAGGACGACGAAGCGAGTCCGGAGCGAGATGAGAATGAAGAGCCGGCGCTAAATCTCCCCCAGAAATCGGCGCCCTTCTTTCTTGCGGCGCTCTGCGTCAACTATTTAACCTGGGGTGGAGCCGCTGCGTTGATTGCACAAATGCCCGTTTTAGGGGAGCGCTTAAAGATCTCGCCAGACACCCAAGGCATTCTTTTGGCAGCGATGGTCTTTTCACAATTCGGCAGCTTCTTTTTATTGAAGCGGTGGCGCGGTTGGATATTCAACTGGGTCTTTATCGCGGCCCCAGGCCTCTTCGCTGCCCTTGCTTTTGTCTTGCTTGCCTTTGGAACATGGCAACCCTTGGCCTTCTTAGCCCTCGGTCTCTTTGGGCTGGCGATCGGTTTTACTTATTGCGGCAGCATCTACTACGCGCTTTGCCCCGACGGGAGCAACATACGAACAGCCATTCACGAAGCCACCCTTGGCGTTGGCAGCCTCACCCTGCCGACAATCCTCGGTCTATCTCTCAACTACTATCAAGGCGAAGTCATGACCCCGACCCTCGTGATGGCCGCTGTCTTTGTCGTCGTGACCCTTGGAGCGGTGGGCCTGCTTTTACGTTCCCAAAAAAAAGCAGGGCGCTAAGCCCTGCCTCTCTTTGAAATCTATTTCAATCTATCTGGAATTCACTTGGGCTTCGAGCAACCGTGCCCTTTGTAATTGGCCAATCCCGCTTTTAAGGCGTCGTCAATTTTGATGCGCGGCAGCCAAACATCTGAGTCGACCTTGAGCGCGCCCGCCTGAAGCGGCAAGCCAAGCATTTTACGAGCTTCGTTGGCCTTTGTCTTCGCCGCAGACATCCCCTCTTCTTTCTTATTCCGATCGATGATCACTCGGGATAAATGGAACTTCATGAACTCTTTGGAGACCGGCAATTTCAGGTCGTCACCGATGTTGTCTTCGCTGTCATCGCTTAGTTCATCGGTGTCATCTTCCCAGGCGTCCACATCAATTAGAGTGTCGAACTCGGTCATGTCGCCCTTTAAATTGCCAACCACCCAGTTCTTCGCGAGGGTCAGCTCTTTCAATGACGACTTTGACGCGTTGTAAACCCCACAAGAATCGGAGAAGGCAAAGACATTGTTGGTCGCGACAATCTTCGTGGCCCCATCGAGTTGGAATGCGTGGCCGCCAATGCCGCCATAGCTATCGTACTTTGATGTGAACACAACGGTGTTGTTCTTAATGACAAACTTCGTCACGCCCTTTTTTGTCCGAGGGTGATAGCCAGTGTGAGCGAAGAGACCGACCCCCGTGTTGTTAATGCAAAGGTTGTTCTCAATAAGTTGCTTGCTGCCTTCAGAGCCCCAAACCGACAGGGCTCCTTGAGTCGGCGCGCAGTTCATCACGACGCAATTGCGAATCGTTGCTTCCCCGTAAAGAGGCGCGGTCACAGAGATTCCAGAAGTGCTAGGAGTCGGTCCTTTAGCCAACTTAGGACTCGCCTTGCGAACGATGCAAAGCTCTTTGTCGGACTTGTAACGGTTACGGGCGCCGTTATCGACGATAATGCCATCAATTAAGACTGAGAATTTCTCTTTCTTCTTAGCCCGATGCCACTCCATTTTTTTGGCGCGGTTCCACTTATCGATCTTAATGACTAAGCGACCGGTGGTCTTAAAATTACCGCCGTAGGCGTTTTCCCCAGAAAGAATGGTCTTGTGAGCGCCCCATGGGTCACGCTTGCTGAAATCATCGCTGTATCCGCCGATGATATTGACCGGGACTTCAATAATCAGAGAGCCAACCTTTGAGCGACCTAAATAGATTCCCTGAGCAACATGAATGGTGTCGCCAGCGACCACTTTCTTGAGGAGGTTACCGATGTTCTTGGCGGGCTTCTCTTTGGTCCCTCGCTTGCCTTTGCCGCGATTGGCCGAGACATAATAGTCTTTGGCGCTCGCGACGTTGGCGGCTGTTAATACCAGGCCTATCGTCAATAGGGAAATCAATGGCTTCATATGTTCTCCAAATACGATGTTTTGCGGGTGTTCAAATCTCTGACCGTTTATGGACGGCCGATCTTCAATTATTTCTAAAAGAGCCTAAGCGGGATTGCTAGGCAATCAATGCTTTTGGGTGCAATACAGTTATATTAGAGAGAGTAAGCCAACAAATCAAACAGGCTCGATGGCTAACGGCAGCGACGTTT
>JARGOJ010000165.1:3403-6344 GCA_029210225.1 Planctomycetota bacterium | reverse complement strand
ACAAGTCGTATGACTGAATTTAGCCGAGGTTACTCTTCGTCTGGACGGCGACGGAGATTGGGAAACATCAATCCGCGCTTGGACTCAGCGGCGACAAAGTCGTAGAAGATTTGTACTTCCGGAGGCATGGTCCCGAAGGCGTTGCGGACGCGCTCAAGGGGCGTTCCTTCTTTCTTGGACACGTAGAACTTCCGGTAGGCTTTTTTGATGTTCGTTCTGGCTTCTTCGGTGAAGCCCCGCCGTTTGAGTCCCTCAATATTGACACACTTGAGCTTCGACGGAATGCCCTGGCAGATCATGAAGGGTGGGAGGTCCTGGCCGTATTTAGAGCCGCCGCTACTAAAAGAATGGGCGCCAATTCGAGTGAATTGATGCACGCCAGCCATGCCGCCAAGGATGGCGTGATCGTGGACGTCTATATGACCGGCGAGGCCGCTGCCGAAGGCAAAGACGCAATGATTTCCAATGATGCAATCGTGGCCGACATGCGCTGTCGCCATAAAGAGGTTGTGATTGCCTATTTTAGTGAGTCCGCCGCCTTGCGCGGTCCCTTTATTGATTGTGGAATGCTCACGAAAGCGGTTGAAATCACCGACTTCAAGGCGTGTTTCTTCCCCTGCATATTTTAAGTCTTGAGGATCGGTTCCGAGGCAGGCATATGGGTAGAGGACGTTTTTTTCCCCAAGAGTCGTGATCCCTGTAATGACCGCGCCATGTTGAATATGAGTCCCCTGACCAATAGTGACGTTTGCGCCGATTCGGGCATAGGCCTCAATGACGACATCATCCGCGATGACTGCGTTTTCATGAACAATGGCGGTGGGGTGAATTTTTGGAGGAGCCATATTGGTGTTTCTTTTTGCGGGTAAAAACAAAATATTTAGGGAGAAAAGCAGGATTGGTCAAGAGAGGTCTTTCGAGCTTTCCATGAGATGTTTTTGGAGGGTGGTGATGACTTCGTCGAGAGATTTGAAACGTTTGCGTGCGTCTGCGGTGACCATTTTGGCGAGCACCATGAGGATATCTCTCGGATATTCTTTGAAGGGACCGGCGCGTAGCAGTTGAATTTTCTCTTCATCCTCGGGGTCGGGGGCATTCCGTCCATAACCGTCGATGATGATTTTGGTCGCGGTCTTTGGTTGGAAAGATTTGCCGCTGAGCAGCTGATAGAGAATGCGACCGGCCATCATGATATCGACGCCTTCATCAGGCATATTTTGAATGCCCTTGGGCTCTCTTTGAAGGCGATCGAGCTTGGTGTGTTCTTCGGAGAGAACCACGTCGCTTTGACGAGACTGAAATTTTTCGGTGAGGAAGTCTTGGAAGGCCGCGGTTTCGGTGAGGACATCTTGGAGTTCGACGCTCAGGTCGAAGTTGGCAATGCGAATGCGATTGGCCTTAGCGACGAAGATGCCGCTGGGTTTGCGCCGCCCGACTAGGATCTTACGGGACCGTGCGTGTTTGAGAGCTTCGGTAAAGTCCTTGACGAAAGCGAGCGCTTCAAAGACGGGCATGGGAGTTTTATCGCGGAGAAAGCGTTCAAATTTGGCTTGGTCTTCGACTAATTCGGAGACAACGAAGCAATTACCGTGAGCTGTGCCGATGAGGTGGACTTCGGCGAAGTGGGGATGAGAAAGCGTCAGCCCGACCATGGCCCGGGACAGAAAGCGCTGAATGATCTTAGGAGAGTTCATGTGCTCGGTTTTGAAGAGCTTAATCGAGACTCGTTTGTTTGTTGTGGGATCAAGCGCCATGTAGGTGACGTCCATGTCCGTCATCTGAATTTTGCGCAGGATTCGATAGTTGTCGAGGCTCTTTTCGGCGAGCAAGCGGCGATCAGGAACAACTTTGTAGTCGTTCTTGCTTTGCTCGTTGTCGAGCTCTGCGTGGTAAACCAAGCCGCAGTCGCCAATATCCAGGGCATCTCCATCAGCGAGTTCGAGGCGCTGGATCTTGCTATCTTTGAAGCCAACAATGGCATCTCGTATCGCTTCGAGACGGTGTCCGCCACCGGGGTTCGGAACGATTTTGCAATGGAGTTTCGAAATGTTCCGCCCGAAGAGTACGAAGTCGCATTCGAGTGAAGTTCCTACGGTAAAGGAACGGTTGCCCGGGAGTAAAAGCACGCGGCCTGTTAGATAACCCGACACCACACGAAGCGCTGAGGTCATGTAATTTCCAAATATAAAATTCTGAAAAAAAGGAATCCGTTTGACTCGGCAGTTCCATCAATGAGGCGGGATGATACACCGATTCGTGAGAAGGATTCAACCTTTGCAGAGAGTGAAGGCATCTGATTTCGAGAACTTCTCTGGCAAATGCTTGAAATCGCCGAGTCTTTCCTCTTCCATCCTAATATTGTTTTGACTAGAGTTTCAGAGGACATGTCTTAAGTGATTAAGCACATCGTCCCCAAGAGATTCCATAAATCGAGCAACAGCATTTGCGCGATCCTGGGTCTTAACAAGAATCGAAGTGACTCTATGAGCCGGCTTAGCCCCGAATTCCAGCTCGCGCCATAGATTTTTCAGCATCGGCCTTGGACTCCAAGTAAGAAGAGTTTGTTCAAGCGGTCGATCATTGTCTAAGAAGAAGGTAGGTAGAGACAGATCAGAAGAGGATCACCCAATCAGGAACCCAAGAACGAAAAGGGTCCCCGCGTAAACGAACGCATCCGCATCCCACAGATTCGCGTCATCGGTGACCAAGGCGAACAGTTAGGAATCCTTCGCGTTGAAGAAGCGATGCGAATCGCTGACGAGAAAGGACTCGACCTCGTCGAGGTGGCGCCCGACGCCCGTCCTCCCGTTTGCCGAATCATGGATTACGGTCGTTACAAATACGAAAAGAAGCGGAAAGAAAAAGAAAGTCGCAAGAAGCAGCACGGCGTGCAGACGAAAGAGCTTCGACTCCGTCCCAAAACCGACGAGAACGACTTTCA
>JARGOJ010000165.1:0-3393 GCA_029210225.1 Planctomycetota bacterium | reverse complement strand
AAGTTCTCGTCAGCGTTCTCTTGCGCGGTCGTGAGAGAGCCCACGGTGATATCGCCCGCGACCATCTCAACAGGATGGTCAAAGAGCTCGATGGACTCGCAAAAGTTGAATCGCCTCCCAAAATGGAAGGCTACCGCATGACTATGGTTCTCGCCAAAAAATAAGAGACATGCCTACACTTCAAAACGGGATCTGATGACACATCAGGTCCCTGTTTTCATTTTTTCTAGGTCATCGACAATTCTAGAGGGCAAACACCAATACCAAGCGCAGACACGGGGTCTGTCATCCAGACACATCGTCTAGAAACCTTGATTTCAATAGATCCTAGGCGAAGAATCAACCAAGGGCAAACAACATTTCCCGGGCAGACACGCGGGTCTGCCCGGGATTAACTAGATTCAATGAAGGCAGGCCAAATTTAGTCCCTTGACTTTTCACCGATCCATGGAATGCTTAAGGCCCCACATCGATTGTTAAGGCGATAATCGACAGGGGTGTTCCGTTCTTATGGAGATATCATGCCGAAACACAAAACTAATAAAAGCGTGAAGAAGCGGATTCGCGTGACAAAATCAGGCAAAGTGATGCACTACAAAACTGGGCGTCGCCACCTGAACTCTTGTCACAATCGCAAGACGATCCGTAACTTGAATCGCAAAGCATCCTGTCATGACGGTGATGCTGTCAAAATGCTTCGCATGCTTGGCAAAGTCCGTCCATGACCCTTTTCAGATCTCATTGGGAGATCTGAAAATCTTTATTCGTCCTATCAAAGAGGCCTCCCAAGAATTCGTGACCTCCGCGTCAGCGTATTCGCCTCAAGAAGGAAAGTGACCGTTCAATGAGAACAACCTACGGTAAGGCTAGACACAAGAAGAAGAAGCGTATCTTCCGGAAAGCTAAAGGCTTTTGGGGCGCGCGACATCGCTTGTGGAAGACTGTTAAGCAGTCTGTCCGCCGCTCACAGCAGCATGCCTTCCACGGCCGTAAGCGTCGTAAGCGTGATTTCCGTCGCCTTTGGATTACACGTATCAACGCTGCATGCCGCGCCCTTGGCACTACATACAGCCAATTCATCTGTGGTCTTAAGAAAGCCGAGATCGATCTCAATCGCAAAATGCTCTCTGAGCTTGCGATTCACGATCCAGCTGCCTTCAAAGCCGTTGTTGAAGCGACCCGAGGCTAGAACTTCGCTTTAAGCAAAGTTCCAAGCACCGACGCAAAATAGAAAAGAGGAGGAAAGCCCAGCTTTCCTCCTCTTTTCTATTTCGACTCTTCTAAACTTCAAGCGAAACTCAAACGACCTTTCATCAGGCCTCAAGCTCCAGGCGGAGCTGATCCTCAACTGTCTCCCGGCGTCGGACCACTTTGACCTCTGCGCCGTCAATGAGCAGCTCCGGAGGCTTTCCTCGGGTGTTGTAGTTGGACGCCATGACAAATCCGTAGGCTCCCGCCGAGAAAACCGCGAGGCCATCACCGATCTCCATCCCTGGAAGGCGCCGATTCAAGCCCAAAAAATCTCCGCTCTCACAAATGGGCCCGACAACGTCCGCGTGAGGTCCCCGTTCATCCTCGGTCAGATTCACAGGATCAGTCTCCGAGACGAGTGGCCAGATCTCGTGATAAGCCTCGTAAAGGCAAGGGCGTATCAGGTCGTTCATACCCGCATCCACAATCAAGAAGCGTCGAGATCCCGAGCTCTTAATGTCTGTCACCCGCGTCACCAGGATGCCTGCATTCGCTGAGATTGAGCGCCCAGGCTCAAGGAGAATCTTAAAGGGCTCGTTCTTTAACAGCGGTGTGATCGCTTTTGCGAAGTCGTCTGCTACGGCGTTCGTTCGGGTCTTGTAGTCGATTCCGTAGCCCCCACCAATATTGAGATATTTGATGTCAAGACCCATTGCGCGCAACTCATGGGCAAAGGGCAAGGTCCGCTCAAGGGCTTGGACATAAGGCTTGGCGTCTTGAATTTGGCTACCGATGTGAGTGTGAATTCCTTGAAATTCAATGCCAGGAAGCTCTTGGTGGCGGGCAAAGAGAACTCGCCCTTGCTCCCAGTTCAGGCCGAACTTGTTCTCGTCCTTACCCGTTGTGATATAGCGGTGAGTCTTAGGGTCTACGTCGGGATTGAGACGAACCACGACCCGGGCCTTCTTGCCCTTCTCCAAGGCGATCGCGTTTAAGCGCTCTACTTCCCTGGCGCTCTCCACATTGAAGTGGTGAATGTCTTTTTCTAAAGCGTATGCGAGCTCGTCGTCGCGCTTGCCAACACCAGCGAAGACGATCTTTTGCGCGTCCCCCCCAGCCGTCAAAACTCGCTCGATCTCTCCGGCGGAGACGACATCAAAGTGACTTCCGACTTCGGCGAGAACCTTCAAGACGCTCAAGTTCGAGCAGCTCTTCACGCTGTAACATATCTGCGCATCAAGTCCGCTAAATGCGGTTTTCAAGGTGTTGTAATGTTGTCGGAAGGCCGCTTTAGAGTATATGTATGCGGGAGTCCCATACGTCTCTAAGAAGTCGCGGTCAATTTTTACATCTTCACAGTGAAGAGTGCCGTTTCGATAGTTAAATGCAGACGTCATCGCAGGCTTCTCAATTGCTTCGGGTAATTCTTTGGGGAAGGAAGTAAGATTGGCAGGAACTATAGCGTCGTAAGGGGCGTATACGCAACGACCAATGCGGAATCTATTTACAGGTGAAAAGCAATGACTCGAACACGAAGTTCACTCTGGCTCAGCTCCCTCGCGCTCTTACTATTCATAAGCCCGGCAGCCAAGGCGGATAAGATCACCCTCACCTCCGGCCGCGTTATGGAAGGAACCATCGTCGAGCAAAAGGACGGCTACGTCGTCATCAAGACCGACAAGGGAATCACCGCCCGCTTTAAAGCTGACCTCATCAAAGACATTGTCAAAGCTCCTTCTCCCCTTGAGCGCTACGCCGCCATGAAAACCAAAGCCAAGAGCGCCAGTGACCATGTCGCACTAGCCCGCTTCTGCGCCTCGCAGAATATGAAGAAGGAAGAAGAGCAGCACTACAAGCAGGCCTTGGAGCTGAATCCAAACCACCGTGAAGCTCGGGACAAGCTTGGCTATGCATGGAACGGTCAGGCCTGGATTTCTCGCGCCGGTTACATGAAGGGCCTCGGGCTCGTCAAATATAAAGGACGCTGGCTCTCTGAAGCTGAGAAAGATCTGCTTATCACTCGCGCTGAAGCCAAGAAGAATCGCGGCAAGGTCCGCCGTCTCATCTGGGAAGCTGTCAAGCACAAGAGCTTGGAGCGCCAAATCAAGGCCCGCGAAAAGCTCAATGGCATGTCCGACCTCGCACTTGTCCAACCCTATCGCTCCGCCCTCGTCCTTGCTTCGAACAAGGAGCGCGCCTTTG
>JARGOJ010000164.1:10539-12222 GCA_029210225.1 Planctomycetota bacterium | reverse complement strand
GTAGACAATGACGACCTTGTAGGCGTCTCCCGTCTCTTCCTGAACTGCAAGTCCCTCCGCTTTACTTCCCGCTGGGCCGGGCATGTGTCCCAAAAACTTAGCCGGAGTGATCGGGCGGTCTTTGCCAATAACACCGTCTTGGCCGTCCCAAAAGTATAGCCGGCCCGATTCACGAGCATCTCCAACGGGGCCAGACAGAATGAGGAAGCCCTTCTTGACCCTTTGAATGTCACGAATCCCATGACCATCTAGATTGACGAAGTGAAGCTTATAGTCGTCGACTTTACTGAAATTGAATATCAAGACGACGGCGTGGTTGCCGCGAAGCACGGGCCCTCTAAAACCCGCGTAAAGTTTACCTTTGTGATAGGCGAGTCCCTCGATATCAATCCCGTTTTCTTTGCTCGGAATCTCAGTGAACAAGCTCAAGTATTTGTCTTTGTTCAAGATCTTGCGCAAGCCTACTTTTTTTACATTCGAGCTTTGGCCGTTCTCGTCAATTGTCAATTGGTAGATCGCATCTCGGGACGGCTCCGCTTCGACTTCGGAAAGGCGCTTTCGGTTCTTCGCGTATTTCTTACTGTCTTTTACTTTCGAGCGCTTAAAAGAATGGGAGCCGAGGACATAAACTGTGTTTGGTCCGGTGGTCAAGGCCTCAATGTCGATCTCTTGATCCTTTGAGAGGACCGTGGTTTTCTGAAGCTCGTAGACTTTGTCGCTCTTCTTTTTCAGGAATTGAATGCTGCCTCTTTCATCAGCGCCGATGAACATTCCACTTTTCAGAAGGGCGATCGCGCTTATGTCTTCAGCTTCTTCAATCTCTCCTTGCAACTCAATCCTATGAATGACAGAGATCTTGCCTGCTTTTTTTGTGCGGTCACACGCGGATAGACTCACCACGATGAGCGCCATGACGAGATAGTTTGCTGTCCACATTTTCATTTCTATGTCCCTGTCGGAGTGGCATGCCCCTATGAGCAATCACGACAGAAAACATAGCATAGTCATCACGGTGCTGGCGTGTATGACGGAGAAGATGTCTTTCTAGAGTGATCTATAGTGTCGAAATGAAGAAGTGCCAATCCTGAGTGGCTTGGCCCTTCTCGTAACACTGAATTCGTCCGACAGGTCGACGCAGGACGGTCCCGCTAAAACAATAGCGTCGTTCGCGTCGCTTGATCGGTGAACTCGTTGGTGATCGCCGCCGAGAACGACTTCTCAGCAAAAGATCTATGGGTCACGGGGAGTGTGTCAATGAAGTCGCGGCCTAGTACTGATCAAGGAGATACTTGATCAAATCGACAGAGGTCACGATACCCACCAAGCGATTATCATCTTCCACGACGGGGACTGAGTGAAAATTGCCGTCGGCCAAGACCTGCGCAGCATCTCGCACTGTGCCTGACGCTGGCAAGGTGTGGAGGTCTTTCTTCATCACTCCGTCAATTGTGAATTGATGATCGAGGTAACTATCCAATGATCGCGTATCGGCTCCCAAACCACCGATCTCAAGGGATAGGAAATCGTTGCTGCTGAGGATGCCCACTAACTTATCACCGCTGGTCACAGGAAGATGGTGAATACCATGCTTCTCTAGTAGTTGACGTCCTTCACTTAGTTTCTGACCGGTATGGACGCTGATTGGATCGCTCGACAGGATTTTGCGAACGGATTCATTTCTCT
>JARGOJ010000164.1:0-10529 GCA_029210225.1 Planctomycetota bacterium | reverse complement strand
GTTCGGCATCTTACTCGGCGTCCACCGATTTCGGTGGACGCCGATTAATGTTAATGCAAGGTTCCATAGGGTCAAGAGCAAAATGTCCCATTAAAAAGCGCGAAGATTTGCGTGTAAATACACGCGCAAATCTTCGCGTAATTCTACGTCGTCCGACCGGACGATGAGTCAACGTCAGCGATAGATTCTCGCTTCATTTTCTCCAGTCTGTCCAAGGACGCCGAGTCTAAGATTCAATTCTTGTCTTTGACGATTAATCAATTCGTGAAAGGCCGGGGCTACTGTGTTCTCAACTGGCTGAATGTCAAGAGTCATCGCTTGAAAAGTGCCGAAAACAGGGGGCAACTCTATTTCAGTGAGTGTCTCAGTGACAGCACCAATTGAAGCCCAGTCAGGGTCCTGTTCAACCCGTTCAATGTCTCGTTGCAGCTGTTCGCCAAGCTTTCTCTCTTGTCGGATTTCCGCAGCTTGTGACGCCTGCAGACCGGACTGGGACATCGCGTAGTAGCCCACGCAGGCACTAGAAAGCAGTGAGAGGGTAAAAGTCACGAGGATGCTATTTAAGCGAAGATTCACTTTATCCATCGAACACCTGCGCTCTCTTGCTCTGGCTTATTGCGCAGTTCGACTTTAGCTTTGTCGTCCACCAATAATGAGACCTTGAAGTCGTGGAGAAGCTGCCGTCTATTGCAATTTCTGAAGACGACCGGAGAAACAACCTGAACCCCCGGAGGAGAGACTGTGACCGATTCTATAATAGGTCGTTCCTGAATGAGCACGCCACTTGTTAGAAGCGGGCTCTTCGATATCTGATCGTAAAAGGACCGAATGCTCAGGTCGTCTCTACGTTGGAGCAGTTGTTTAGCGAGGAGCTGATTGCGAGCGCGGCGCAGAGCAAGCTCTTCGCTCCGATCGAACTGTTGATAGTGCAGCCCGGCACCGGTGAGACCGGCTAGGCCCAGGCAAAGGGCGACGGTGGACAGGATTCGGCGCATTTTTAGCCGATACCCCTTACAGTAAAAATTCATAGTCAAATTTCCTCAGTGAAGAATGTCGTCGTTCATCTTCCCGCATCATCTACGACTCTCCTCACTCTGATAAAGTTGCAAATCTCTGAGAAAAAAACACAGTGAAAGGATGGTCAACCTGGAAAAGCGTTATGAATGCTTGGCTGCGTTGGGACGGAGAATCAGAGCAAGCATTTGATACGCCCCAAATCGAGAACGGCCGACCTGCTTTAGGTCGACCGAGCTGAGATTTCTCAGAAAGATTGATCTCGTCCCACGGACGGCTTATCTAGACCGTCATAAGTAAATGAACTCAAGTTCTTTCTCGGCAGCGATGACTCAAAAATCGACGTTTTCATTCACCAGAAACAGACCCAGCGGGTTGAATGGGATCAACGGAATGTCCTCTAGACCATTGTGGCGGCAAACGGTGACGACTGCTGTAGTGATCATCGATATTAAGCCATGTGCTCCGCGAGAAACTATATTCTGGTTGGCTAAGGCACTCGCACCACGCTCCTTCAACGCATTGTGAAAAGCCGTTACAGCCCTTGTGATTCAGGTAGGCGGAGGCCGAACTAGATTGAATCAAAATCTGTTCTACCTTGGCGGTTTCGATTTCTTGATTGATTGAGTGAAGTTCATTATTCGCGGCCTGAAGTTGAGCCCGAAGCTGGGCCGCCTCACTTTGGGAGCGAATCAATTTCCATTGAGAGGCTTTGTTTTGCCTTTGGGCCTCGTCGATCTCAGCCTGATTTGAAGATGCGGCGAGACCGCCAACGGTCGCATGAGTCACCGCGAGCCCAAAAAGCAACGCTGTTAGAACTCGTCCAGTGTTGACTTTACGCCCATTCCATTTAATCATCGATCACCCCAAATCAAAGTATCCCCGAGTAAAAACTGATAGGGATCGGAACGTTCTCTGATGTGATTTTGCTCGATTTTAGCCGAGGATCATCAACATCAACGCCTCTTCAATAGAAGAGAATCTGAGTCACGTTTTGTGGGAGAGCAACCCCCAAATTTGTTGCCAAATTCAGGGGTCGATTCAACACTTTAGGAATGAAAACTATTGATCCACAAGACCCGTAGTTTTCCCCCACCTCCACGATTTCAAACAACTGTCCCGAATCCCTATTCACCGCATTTTCAATGTAGCAGTGAGATGCCGATAATTTTGAAAAAAGCTCTACGATCGTTTATCTGCGCCAAGCTTCGTGCAAATCTCGACGCCCGTTGAAGACTTGCTCTCGAGTTTTTGGGAGATATCAAACATCGAAAAAACCAAAGACCTCATCCTCTTTCCAGAAGTCCACATCGAGTCGCTCCGCTAACTCATAGAGCCGATCTCGACTGAATAGTGGTCGACCCACGAGGCGCTGAAACACCTGAGCATAGAGTCCCACAAGAGCCCCCCGGTGATTCCAACCCGCGCAATAAGCTGGATTCGCCTCGACAACGGTCAACTCTCCCGTCTCCAGCAAGGCAAAGTCGATGGTGAGAAAGCGAGTCTTTAACACCGCCGCCCCCCGGGTGGCGTATTCGCGCATCAATTGAAGTTGGGCCGCGCTCGGAGTTCCAAGGATGTCCCAATCAGGCGCTTTGAGCTGGTAGCGCAATTCTTCAAGAGGCAGATGATAGACCCAGAAGATTGGCTGACCATCGAGGACAAAAATCCGAAACTCTCGAGGGATGGAATATCTTTGTTTCTCATCCCAACAGGCCTGCAAATTGAGGAACTCTCGAATCGCGAAGCCGCCTATGTCGATGTTCTGATCGCGAAAGTGCTCCAGCTGATTCCAACACCGATCAAGCAGCTCCGCTTTGCTCATGGCGTAGTTCATTCCTGGAAAACCCTTACGAGTGCTATAAAAGGTCCTCAGGAAAACACCGCTTTTAGGTAATCGCCACGGTAAGCGCTTCTTCACTTCCTTGACAAAGTGATTCTTGTCGCGAAAACAAAGCTCAGAGTTTAAGGGTACAAGAGTCGTGGACGCTTGAGGCAGACCAGCTTTCTCAAAGAGTGGATAGAACTTGCTCAGGTTAAAGCTCTCATCGATGGCCTCGGCGGAATCGAAAAAGCGCCCGCCACATAGTTCTTGGATAGTCTTCTCCAAGGCGAGGAGGTCCGCTGAGAGCGCTGTTCGTCCATAACGCCAGAATATAACAGCGCAACCACAAAGCAAGGTCCTGAGCTTCTCCTGAGAGGCTGCATCGCCCTCAAGGACTTCGGACGCGGAGATGCTCACGCTTTCCATGTCTAGTTCCCGGGCTAGATGGGGTAGAAATTGCACTCGATCAACGAGGTTTATCGCCGATTGACTAAAGTTCTCCTCTCCTGGATCGAAATGAACGAGCGCGATTCGTGGGTTCATAGACATTCCGCAAAGCAGTCACAATTCTTAAACCATGAAGTGTGACACGGACGTACGCGCTTGCGACCTTATCGACGGCTTTTTTGAGGTCTCGCTTTGGCGATTAAGATCTCGCGCTTGCTATCTTCGAAGACCACAAAGTCCCCGTGGGCAGCGCAGACAGCCTGAATCGCTTTCTCCCAATGAACATCTTTCAAGGACAGTGATACATAACCGTGAATTTTAGGATCGAGGACAATGTTCTTGCCAGTGTAAGCCGCCAAAAGCATGAGGACTGTTCGCACGTTGGCATCGGCGAATTCAATCGTCACTCTTGCGGGTTGGTCAAATATGATGACTCCCCCGGGACCCCGGCTGATCTCACATCCGCGTATTTTTGCAATGATTTTGAGCGCGCTGACCCAGTCGATATCTCGTAATTCAATGGTTACTGTTTCTTCAACTCCTTGGGCAAGAAGGATGTTCTCACCGACTTTTCGGCCAATTTCTTCCACGACGGCACGGAGATCCTTGTCTACGACATCGATGTCTATCAGGCGCAGGTTCTCTCCAGACTTGTCAGTGAAAAAGCCACTTTTTGAATCCGAAGCTGCGACCTTTTTCGTCTTTGCGCCGCTGATGCGCTTCCCTTCTAACTCTGGCCACTGCTGCCAGGAGACTGAGGAGGTTGGCCTAGGCGACGTGTTCCCAGATTGGCGGGTGCGATTCAAGACTTGCAACTGATCCTCTAGCTTGCGAATTCTCTTCGCTGATTGCTTCGCTTTATGAGTATCGAGATTCCTCCACTGACGAGAAATCGCCAGGGCTCCCAAAGTTCCAAATCCTGTGGAGACTCCAATACAGAGACCCGCTAGCAGAACAACCCGGCCCCAATGGATCTTTTGCAACTCACTCATATCTCATTCCTCAACTTGCTGAAGGTGGTTTTACAAGTTAGAGGACCCAGAATTCTCATCCTCACGAGAAAGTACGTTTATGAGCGATGATTGCAGAGATCATCCCTGGCGAATCGCTCATCGAGCTTCCGGATTAAAGATAAGATTGAATGATGCTCTCGCAGGACCGGCGATAGCTGCCGCCGAATAGATTCCAATGATTGAGCATATGATAAAGATTGTAGAGATCTCGACGCTCTTCATAGCCTGGATCTAGGGGATAACAGGCTTTATAGGCGTCATAAAATTCTTGGGGAAGGCGCCCAAAGAGTTCGGTCATAGCTAAATCGGCTTCTCTATGTCCGTAGTAGACAGCCGGATCATAGATCGCCGTCCGTCCGCCCTGAACAGTCATCGAATTGCCGCTCCATAGATCACCATGAATCAATGAAGGAGCCTCACCGGGTATCAACAACTCTTCCAGTCGACCGAGAAGGGTTTCGAATTGATCTTTGAAAGATTGCGAAACGCTATTTTTCTGACAAATCCAGTCGCATTGAGGTCGTAATCGGCAATCTCGGAAGAATTCAATCCAGGTCTCTTTCAAAGAATTAACCTGGGCCGTCGATCCAATATAGTTGTCCTCTGAAAAGCCATAGCAAGCCTGACTTGAACGGTGCAGCGCCGCTAGGTCTTCGCCGAATAGACGCGCTGAATTCTTGGCTGAAGCGTCCTGAGTAAGAGCTTCTAAGACCAAAAATGCTGGGTGATCGTCGCCCTCTGGGCCCACGAGGTAAACTTCAGGCACGATGACCGTGTCCGCTCCGTAGAGGGCTCGCAGACCATTTGCTTCCGCCTCAAAGAAATTTTCGGGTACGCCAGAATTGAATTTCAAAAACGCTGATTGGCCGCCAATTTTTAAGATCGCGGTTTGATTGATGCATCCTCCGCCGCAGCTTTGAACATCGGTGATTTGAACGGAATTGCCATATTTTTTCTGCCATTCCAATTCAATTTTCGATGCCAAAGCCGGTGGAAGATTCATAAACCGTGATCCTCGCGGACCTTTGCGAGCAAACGACGACAGCCTGTTTCAACCATTTGGAGCACGTTTGCAAAGCCATCTGGCCCGCCATAGTAAGGGTCGGGGACGGCCAGAGGAGTACCATCATGATCGCAGTACTCTCCGAAGAGCTGCAAGATGGCTTCCGATTCCAAGGGCTCCAGGGCCTTGATGTTCGCGAGGTTCTCGTAATCCATGCATAGGATGTAATTGAACTCTTCGAAATCGGACTTCTTGAATTGACGTCCTCGTAGCATCGATAAATCGTATCCGTGCTCTTTAGCATGGGCCTGAGTTCGGCTGTCCGGTGATTCCCCAGCGTGGGTATTAATTGTCCCACAGGAGTCTGTTCGGATCTGATCGCCAAGCTGCGCGGCTTTGACGAGGTGACGGAAAATTCCGTCCGCCGTTGGAGACCGACAGATGTTTCCGAGGCAAACAAAGAGCACACCCACATTCTTAGTCATGAATCGCGTTTCCTTAATCATTGAACTTTTGAAATGACAAGACTCTCAATGGAAAACGGGAGGCTATGGTTGGCCTCCCGTTCTTCAATCAGTGAATGTCCATGCTTCGGGCAAGCTTAGTTGCCTTGAGCAGCCTTCGCCATGCGGCGTAGGACAGTGTGGAGAATTCCACCGTTGCGGTAGTAGTCGACCTCAACAGGGCTGTCAATTCGACAGAGAGTAGTGATCTCGAAAGTACTGCCATCTTCGCGAGTGACAGTGACCTTCACATCTTGACCACACTCCAAGCTATCATCGACGGCGATGTCAATGATCTCTTTACCTGTGAACCCGAGGGACTTGTGGCTCTCACCGTTCTTGAACTGCAGGGGTAAGACGCCCATGAAGACCAAGTTTGAGCGGTGAATTCGCTCGTAGCTCTCAGCGATCACTGCGCGAATTCCAAGCAGCTGAGTGCCCTTGGCGGCCCAGTCACGACTTGATCCCATGCCGTAATCTTTCCCGGCGAGGACGATAAGCTGTTGACCGTGCTTTTGATACTTCACAGAGGCATCGTAAATGGTGCAGACGTCGCCATTCTTTGGCTTGATCTCACTATCGTACGGGAGGTTCTCGAAAGGACCCTCTGGATCGGCGTCGTCACCGAAGTATGTGGTGAAGCCGCCTTCTGTGCCAGGAGCGAGCTGGTTGCGAATGCGAACGTTTCCAAAAGTTCCGCGGGTCATGATGCGGTCGTTTCCACGACGAGATCCGAAGCTATTGAAATCGTTCAGTGCAACGCCGCGCTCAAGCAAATAGCTTCCTGCGGGAGATTCTTTTGAGATTGAACCGGCAGGGCTAATGTGGTCGGTGGTCACCGAGTGGCCGAGAAGGGCAATGACTTTGGCTTTGTCAATGGAAGTGATCGGATTGGGATCGACGCCCATATCGACGAAGAACGGAGGTTCTTGGATGTAGGTTGAAGCATCGCTCCAGCTGTAGACGCTCGATTCGGCGCTTGGGATCTTCTGCCAAGCTTCGGGACCTTTGAAGACGTCGGCGTATTGCTCAACGAATTGATCGCGGCCGAGGCACTTGTTCATGAGGCCATTGATCTCTTCTTGAGAAGGCCAAAGGTCCTTTAAGAAGACATCGTTGCCGTTTTGGTCTTTGCCGAGGGAGTCCTTCGAAAGCTCGATATCAACCGTTCCGGCGAGGGCATAGGCAACGCAGAGCGGTGGAGACGCGAGGTAGTTCGCTTTGATCCAACGGTGAATACGACCCTCGAAGTTTCTGTTTCCAGAGAGGACAGAGGCGACTGTCAAATCACCGGCTTTAATGGCGTCTTCAACAGGAGTTGGGATAGGACCAGAGTTTCCGATACAGGTCGTGCAACCGTAACCAACTGTATAGAAACCAAGTGCTTCAAGGTCTTCGGTGAGATTGGCGCGGTTCAGGTATTCCGTCACGACTCGAGAGCCGGGGGCCAAGGACGTCTTCACCCATGGCTTGACCTGTAGTCCTAGGGCTCGTGCCTTACGAGCAACGAGACCGGCGGCGATGAGGACGCTTGGGTTTGAAGTGTTGGTGCAGGATGTGATCGCAGCGATCACAACGGCGCCGTCCTTGAGCTTGAAGTCTTCGCCTTTGTAATTGCAAGGCTGCTCGGAGATGTCTCCGGCTGTTTTGCCGAAGGTATCAACGAGGGCTTTGTGCCATGTGCTCTTCATATCGTCGAGGTTGATACGATCCTGCGGGCGCTTAGGGCCAGCGAGGGCGGGAACAACGGTGCCCATGTCCAATTCGAGGGTCTTGGTGTATTTGATCTTGCGGGACTCGTCACGCCATAGGCCTTGGCGCTTGCAGTATTTCTCGACGGTGTCGATCTGCTTTTCGTCTCGGCCTGTAAGGCGCAAGTAATCGAGGGTGCGGTCATCGATGGGGAAGAATCCCATTGTCGCGCCGTACTCAGGAGCCATGTTGGCGATGGTTGCGCGATCGGGAAGGGACATGTCGGAGAGGCCTTCACCGAAGAACTCGACGAACTTACCGACGCAACCCGATGCTCTGAGCAGCTGAGTCACGCGGAGGACCAAGTCTGTGGCGGTCGCGCCTTCTGGGAGCTTGCCGACGAGCTTGAACCCAACAACTTCAGGAATGAGCATGTAGATTGGCTGACCGAGCATGACGGCTTCGGCTTCGATTCCACCCACACCCCAACCAGTCACACCGAGTCCATTAATCATGGTGGTGTGAGAGTCGGTTCCAACGAGTGAATCAGGATAAGCGTGAGTTTTGCCAGCTTTTTCGCGGACCATGACGGCCGGAGCGAGGTATTCGAGGTTCACTTGGTGAACGATACCCGTAGCTGGGGGAACGACGCGGAAGTTTTCGAAGCTGGTTTGGGCCCACTTGAGAAGTTCGTAACGCTCTTTATTGCGTTCGAATTCGCGGGCGGCGTTCGCATCTAAGGCACCAGCGCTGCCGTATTCATCGACTTGGACGGAGTGGTCAATGACAAGGTCGCAGGGGACCTCTGGATTGACGCTCTCGACCTTGCCACCCATACGCTTCATAGCGCTGCGTAAGGCCGCGAGGTCCACCACAGAAGGGACGCCGGTAAAGTCTTGGAGAACCACGCGCCCTGGTTTGAAGGCGATCTCAGTGGTGCCAACATTGCTGGCGTCGTAAGCGGCGAGAGCGCGGACGTGATCGTCGAGGACCTCATGGCCGTCGAGGTTGCGGATACAAGATTCGAGGAGAACCTTGATCGAGTAGGGGAGGTTCTCGATGTCTCCGAGCCCTGCTTCCTGCAATTTATCCAGAGCAAAGATCGTCAATTCTCCTTGCGCCGTTTCGAGAGTCGTTTCCGCATTGTATTTGTTGCTTGCGTTTGCTTCGCTCATCTATGTATCTCTCCTCTAATTAGCCATTCGATGTCATTTTGGATTTGCTCAAGGATTTAGTTTTTTTGCCGGTCCAGAGCCAATTGGCCGCAGGCAGCAAGGATGTCGTCGCCGCGAGGGCGTCGAATAAAGGCGTCAATTCCGTGGCGCCTGAGGGATTCTTGGAGTTCTTGAACTCGCTCCAACTTCGGCCGTTTGAACTCTGATTCATCAAACGAATTGAAGGGGATCAAGTTGATCTTTAACCGTTCGCCAATGGGTCGTAGCCAATTGACGAGCTTCATGTCGTCGCCGTCACGATCGTTGAGCCCAGCGAGGACAACATATTCAAAGGTGACTCGCTCTTTACGCTTCAAGGGAAGCGTCGCAACGAATTCCATGATCTCACCGATGGAGAAGCGGTCGTTGACCGGCATGATTTTGGAGCGCCGCTCATCGTCGGGGGCGTTGAGAGAGAAGGCGAGGCGCACACCGGTTTCGTCTAAGAGTCGCCGGGCTTCGTTGATAAGTCCGACGCTTGAGACGGTGATTCTTCTTGGTGGGAAGTCTAAACCGTCGGAGGACGTGAGAATCTTCAGCGCGGCGATGGTGCCTTCTATGTTGTGAAGAGGTTCACCCATTCCCATGAAGACCAGGTTGGTCAGGCGTCGAGCGACTTTGCTGCGTTGGCTGGGCCCGCCACTGATTTCTCGACTGTCTCCGACGGAGGTGAGTAGTTTTTCGGCCAGGAGAATTTGATCGACGATTTCCCAGGGCTCCAAGTGTCTTTTGAGGCCCATTGTCGCGGTTCGGCAGAAGGTGCAACCCATGGCGCAGCCCACTTGCGTTGAGACGCAGAGAGTGCGGCGTTCATTGTCGGGAATCAGTACGGATTCAACATTTTCTCCGTCTGGGAGTCCAATAAGGAGCTTGCGGGTGCCATCGGCGGCGAGGTTGCACTCGACCATTTTTAGGGAGGGGATCTCAGAGCGCGCTTCGAGGTCGTCGCGCATTTTTTGCGGGAGGTTCTTCATATCGGCAATGGAGTCAGCGCGTTGGCGCCAAATCCATTGGAAAACCTGTGTTCCACGAAAGGCAGGGTAGCCCCATGATTTGAACAGGTCGCGCAGGGATTCTACGGTGTGGTTTTTGAGTTTTTCGCGGTTCATGGGGCCGGTTCACATCGTTATTGAAAGCGCCTATTGTATGAGATTCCTCAGTGAGTATCCCTACGGAGTCGGAATTTCTCGCGGATTGTTTTTGCAGACCCTCCAAAATTGAGAACAGAGGCCCCGGTTAGGAGGACCTCTGTTGAATTTTTCTAAAACGGAGATGAAAGTCTTACTTTTTGGCGCGTAAGACTCGCTCAAACTTCCAGCTTCCGTCTTTGACTTTGACCATTCGGCCGTGGAGGAACTTTTTAGATTCGCCATTGACGGTATAGGTGACCCGGCTGGCTGGGACTTGGTCGGTGACCACAGCGAAGCCTTTTTTCTTTGAGGTCTTGTAGGACTTCTTTGGGGTTTTCAAGGCGTCGAATTCTCCTTTGGCCAAGTTGGGATGCTCGTTTTTGAAGCGTTCCATATCGGTCGCGAGATCCGCGAGAATCGCAGTGTAGAAACCAGCCCGGAGGGATTCAGAGACGAGGAAATCGCAATCTTTCTCATCTAGAATCATGGATTTCATGGCGGCCTGATCCCCAGCTTTCAGTGCGGCGAAGAAGGATGCGGCCAAGGTCTCGGGCGACGAGCGATCGACATTGACGGCTGGCACCTTGGGTTCAGGCTTGGGCTCCGGTGTTGGCACAGGCTTAGGCTCAACCTTAGGCTCCGGAGTTGGCTCTGGAGTTGGCTCTGGAGTTGGTTCGGGCTTAGGCTC
>JARGOJ010000163.1 GCA_029210225.1 Planctomycetota bacterium | reverse complement strand
TTGAAGGTGCTCCGAGCTGGTCGCACTGACAAAGACAGCACCCTGCGTTTTTTGAGGGAAGCCCGCATCACGGCCCAGTTATCCCATCCGGCTATCCCACCCGTTTACGAAGCAGGAATCACCCCCGAGGGCTGCCCTTACTTGTTAATGAAGCTCATTAAAGGGCGAACTCTTAGCGACTGCATCAGCGAGTATCACGAGGGAGCTTGCACTCCCGAGACCATGCGCCCATTAATCATTGCCTTGCTGCGGGCGGCTGAAGCCGTCGCTTATGCTCATAGCCAAGGAGTCATTCATAGAGACTTGAAGCCAGACAACATAATGATTGGCGACTTTGACGAAGTGCTCGTTCTCGATTGGGGATTGGCTAAAGAAAAGACCGGAACTATCGGCGACGAAGCATTGTTTGGCTTTGATCCGTCGGCCAGCCATCATATCCGCCCTGGCTTAACTGTGAAGGGCAATATCCTTGGCACCGCCAGCTACATGGCTCCCGAGCAGGCGAAAGGGGAAGAGATTGATGAGGGGGTCGACATCTTTGCCCTGGGCGCAATTCTCTGTGAGATATTGACCGGACACCCGCCTATTGAAGGAGACTCTGCATTTGTTTTATTGGTTCGAGCTAGTGAAGGAATTATCTCGACCCCCATTGACTATGACCCAAAGGCGAATCCTGAGTTGGCGGCCATCTCAGCTGCGGCCTTGTCTGCGGAGAGAGCTGCTCGCCCCAAAGATCTCGATCAATTTGTTGATTGGTTGCAATGTTACTTAGATAAGAAACCAATCTCCATCTACAAATATTCGCCAGGGCATTTAGCGCTCAGAAAGCTTCAGCAACGCCCAAAGTTCATGTTTGGAATCATTGTTAGCCTCTTCCTATTGCTGCTCAGTGGAGTCCTCGCCGAGTTGCTGTCGACTCGACGCTTAATTGAGATTCTAGGGGCTCAGGCAAACAGCTCACAGGGGAAACTGGACCAGAACACCCTTCGCGCTCAAGCTCTCGTTCGCCACGCCGCCAAAAAAATAGATATGCTCGCAGAGCTTCGGTCGATGGCAGAGCAAAACAAGTACGGTCTTGCCTTCAAAAGGCAGGTCCATAGGTCCATTGCACTGGACCCACGAGATCATGCGTTTCGTCTTAAAATCGCGGAGCTTTGTCGGCAAGGTCAGTTATACAAGGAGGCCCGGCTAATTCTACTAGAGATGGCTGCGAATCATCCTCCCGCGTACGAGGCCCTCTTTTGCCTATACCAGATTGACCACGAGACCCAGGTTGGACGGGACAACGAACAGATAAATCAGTGGCTCGCGGAGATTTCAAGGCGTGCTAAACAAAGCGACGAGAGAAACGCCTACGTGTTTTTCGCCGAGGCTTACAATGCTCAGAAGCGGAAAGATTGGAAGCAAGCGCTTCGTCTCTACGATGCGGCAGAGAGGTACAGCCGAGATATTCCGGCCCTCTATAACAATCGAGGGAAGCTTAAGATCGCGTTGAAAGATCCTCTCGGCGCCCTTGATGACTTAAACCGGGCGTTACGCTTAAGACCTCGTTACTATCAGGCCATTTTCAATCGCGCCACGGCCTTGAAGGACCTCTCTCAATGGAAGAAAGCGCTGCAGGGTTACACTCAGTGCATTGAAATAAACCCAAACTACGACAAGGCCTTCACAAATCGCGGCGCGGTCTATAGCTATCTAGGAATGCCCGAGAAAGCTCTCGCCGATTACAACCGGTCCATTCAACTTCATTCAAAGACCGTCCTCGGTTACAGCAATCGGGGCAACTACCACGCGGGAAAGGGACAGTGGAGAAAGGCCCTCGCCGACTATGACAGCGCCCTTAAAAATGACCCCCTCTTTGCATTGGGATATCTAAAGCGGGGCGCGACGCGAGCAAGGTTGGGCAAGCCTGGCGCAGTTCGTGACTACGAGCGCTTCCTTGAGCTTGATCCAACTCATCCTCTTGCAGCCCGAGCACAAGCCTTCTTGCAAGAAGCCCGGGCATCCCGGAGCCATTGATCCTTATTTATAATCACAGCTTTGGCTTCTAGCAGAAACGGATCTTGTGCCGTAGAGTGGCTCCTCCCGCTTGCCAAATTTCACTGTGAGGATCCTGTGCCGTTCCTAACCAACCCATTGAGAGCTCTCGTCTTCTCTTTACTCGTGCTATCAAGCACGGCCTGCGCGGAACTCAAATTGACGGTCAAGAGCCCTGAGGATGAAACCAGATACTCTAGCTCCGACGCCGTTTTAGTCTCCGGCTCCGTGGAGAATCTCGGGGACGGCCTTATTGAGGTTCAGGGCCAAAAAATCCCCGTCAACGACGATCAATTCCAAACAAGAATGAAACTGGCGCCTGGCAAGCACAACTTAGTCATCAAGGCACTAAAAGGCGATGAGGTTCTAAAAGAGGAACGTGCCGTCTTCATACTTCCCAACGCACCCAAGTTGACATTGAAGAGCCCAGCGCAACTCTATACAAAGACAGGGCAGATAAAATTGAGTGGTGAAGTCAAAAGCTCAAGCGAATCAATCACTCTACAACTAACCGGCTTCCCTCCAAGCTCTATAAAGCCTGGCCCATTCAAAAAGTCGTTTCAGTGCAAGCCCCGTTCTCAAAAGCTCGACATGAACGCTGAAGACTCCTTCAATCAGAAGAGTCCAAAGATTGAACTAAGGGTCATTTACGATCCTGAGGCCCCAAAGATTAAAAGAATCACACCGCTAAACAAGTCTCTCAGTGTCGGAGCGACGCTCTTCAAAGGACATCCTCCCCTGGAATTCCAAATTGAAGATGCCCACCTCGACAAGGTCCTTATCAACGAAGAAATCACAAAGCCTGTCAAGAACCGCTACGTCATCTCAAAAGGGCCGCTGAACAAAGCCGGAACCATCACTCTCAAAGCCATAGACAAAGCCGGCAACGTGACAACACAAAGCTACGTCGTTCTCTCCGAAGGCGAACAAAAAAAGCTCCTGTCAAAGACGCTCAAGAGCCTCCAAGAACGAGAGGCTTGGGCCAAAGAGAGCAACCCGGATAAAGAGCGCGCCCTCAAAGACATCGAAGGACGCATGAACGGGGAATTTCAGTTTCTCGGTCTAAAGCGCTTCTCTTGCCAGGGTCTCAGCAACGAAATCGGACAGTTCCGCCACAAGAAAACCGGTGTGGTCTTCCACCTTATTCCTGGGGGAAAGTTTCAAATGGGATCGACCCTGCGCCCGGATGAACAACCGATTAAGACTGTCACCATCCCCGCCTTCTTTCTGGCCCAAAGAGAGCTCAGCGAAGACGAGTGGAGCCGCTTGCAATCCCCCAAAAACGAGATAAAAAGCGCTTTACCCAAGGGGAACTTATCCTGGCTTGAAGCCAAGCAGTGGCTCGATAAAGCCAGCCTGCGCTTCCCCAGCGAGGCCGAATGGGAGTATGCCTGCCGCAGCGGCAGCCAGAGTAAGTATTACTGGGGCGACAAAGACAACGGCGAGTGGTCTTGGAGCGCCGCCAACAGCCAGGGGAAGAGCCAAGAAGCTCGGCGCCATAGCTCAAAAGCCAACGCCTTTGGCCTGATTGACAGCCTCGGAAACCTATGGGAGTTCTGCGCCGACGACTACCTCGACAGCTACCAGAATCATAGCGGCCGCGCCTCCCCCCAAATTTCCTCGTCTAAATTGCCGTACAACGACAAAGCCGTGGTTGGCCGAGGAGGAAGCTATAAGAGCCCGAGAGATGAGAGCCGCAGCGCGTTCCGAGGCTTGGCGAAGCGAGACTTGAAAGCCATCGATCACGGCCTGCGCCCAGCTATTTCTCTTCCCTAGCGATTTGAAGCGCTCTCACGTCGCTTGCAAAGCTCATATGGTTTGGATAGCATGCAGCCGTTCCAACCCTAAATGATTCATAATATTAATGATATGACGTTATTCAGGGTGCAGAGATGACAAGAATGCAACCTTTTCTCAGTTTCATCGTCCGACAGAGGATGTGAATCGTGGTTCATTCTTTGTTTCCCTAAGCTGCGCAAAGACAGATTCGTCGCTCTACACTTGTCTTTGCGCGGGTTAAATTTATTTCAGAGAGACTTGGATGGCAAACTTACCAGAATCATTACCCGGCTACTCAGAGATCACTTGGACCGACCAGAACACTGGTGAACTCGGCCCTTGCGGAGAATTGGGCCAGGCCAAGTCGACCCAGAGCAATAGCCAGGTGACCATCCGCTATCTCGATGACTCCCTCGAAGAATATCAAGCGGCGAACTGGCAACACTTTAGAAAAGCCTCCCGGGACATAAAACTCATCCCCCTCAATGACCGCATGAAAGAGCGACACAAGGTCACAGAGCTCGGCGGGCAATTTTATCAATCCTGGAGCGACGCCGACTTCCCCAGCGCCCACAGCGAACCAAGCCGCAGCCAAGATGTCTTAAAGCTCGCCCGCTTCCTCAAAGAACACGCCGACTTCCTCCGCAACCAAGCTGTCCTCCTCACCCCCAAGTTGGTCTTCATCACCAGTGGCGGCATTGAGCTTGCCGACTTCCGCTTCCGTTTCAAGAACGGCGTCTCCCTCGCCGCCGCCTCCCAGCGTGGCGGAGGTTCCCGCCTCAAAGCCTTCCTGCCCCCAGAGTGCCAGCGCGAAGGCTCCCTCGACGCCACTCAAGTCCCCGGCGAAGCCACTTGGGTCTATGCCCTTGGTCGTTTCCTCCTCGACACCATACTCGGCCAGGATGCCACTCGCGACGAACTACTCAGCAACAAAGCCCTCAAGCGACTTGAGAAGCAACGGGTCTACAATCTCCTCGAATCCTCCCTCTCCCCCAAACGCTCGGAGCGTCCCTCTCTGGCCGACTTTATCAGCCGCCTCGCAGCGCTCCCCAGCGAACTCTTTCAACCCATAAGCTCTATCAGCAGCGCCGCGGGAGCCCCAACCGGCAAAGGCTTCTACGCCGCCGCGTTCGTCGCCCTGCTCCTCCTACTCTGCGCCGCTGAAATGGCCCGCTACACCCGAGAGCACTTTGGCCCAACCCCCATTCGCCACGTCGAAGGTCTAAAGCTCTTCACCAAGCAACCCTATGAGAAGGTTCAAGAAAAGGCGCTCGCCAAGCTCACCAACATCGAAAACATCAAAGAAGAAGCTTGGACCGACGCCCAAAAGGCAGAACGCCAAATCCTCCGCGATCTCCTCGGTAAAGACGTCGTCGCCAAGTTAGAAAAAGACCTGGAGGCTAAGCGAGCCATTATTCAGGACAAGAGCCAAACAATCATCAATCAAGGCGCCGACCTGAAGGACAAGGCTCGCAAGATTGATCAATTAACAAAGTCCAATACCACGCTCAATCAATACAAGTCGACCGCCACTGTGAAGATCGCCCGCTATGAGAAAGACCTCAAGAAGTTCACCGGGGACAACACCAAACTGAAGAATGAACTGATCCGCATTGAGAAGCTCAGAAAACGCGAGCGCGAGCAATTCTATAAAGATCAAAAAGCTCTCAAAGATAAGTATCAACAACAAATTGACGCTATCGCCGAGCGCGCTTTTGAATCGAAGAAAGAGCAAGAGATCTTCCGCGAACGCTTGCTACGCCGCAAAAAGAACCTTGAGAATCATGACAAGGACCTCGCCGCTTACTTTCAAGCCAACGCCGCGTCCGTCACAAATCCAGAATTAAAAGAATACCTCGACAAGCGCCCCGAGATTGTCAAAACCGAAGGCGAGCGCCTCGGGCAGCTCTTCGCAGACAATCGTCTCAACTGGGTCTCCAGTCAAAAAGACGAAGCCGGAGAGCGTGAAGAGATCGTCGCAGCCCTCAGAGTGGCGCTGGAAAACTCCGTGAAAGATATGGCGCTCATTCGAGAGATCTCTTCCAAGACTCTTCCCGGAGTCTCTGTCGAAGATTACCAACGAAAAACAATTACTGGAATCCAATCGGACATCAAAGAATTCGAGGCATCTAGGGCGAGAGATATCTTCATTGACGTCGACAAGAAATTAACCCTCTTCGATAAGAAGCTCAGCCCTGAGAAATTAACCTTCGCCATACTGCTGCGCGGAGAGCCGCGGTGGATCGCCGAGCTTTACCAAGGCATTCTTTACAACCAAAAGATTTTCAAGGGCGCCAATCAACCGCCACAATTTGAATTGAAAAGCGCTGCGGGCCTCTTGCCCTCGGAATTGAGTAAATCAACAGAAACAAAAGAGACCAACGCGTCTATCTCTAATGGTCAGAAGTTCATTGACCTCTTCAAAAGTAAAATCACAAAAGAGAATAAAGACCTCGGTAATGAGTTAATTAAAGAGATCGATCAATGGAAGCAGTCCTTGGTCGCCAAGAAAGCTAACCCCGATAAAAAGACCGCGCCACCCTTTTATATTGTTGTGGGTCTCGTGGTCAATAAGGGCAGCCTCAACTTCACCGAGCTACATAAATACATTGTCAATCGCGATCAACCTCGCAGCGCTCACATCATGCTCGGCTCGGGCTATCACGTTGATTACTTCGTCGTCGACCCCGACCTCGCCGGATCGACCTGGGGTTTGACGGTCTCGAAGCTCTACAACGTCGACCGCATCGTCATGCCAAGCATGGCCTCGAAGACCGAGGGGAAGTATTTCTTCGGAGTCCCTAAAGACCGTAAGAAACCGACCTCCGCCGAGATGCTGCCGGGTCGAGGAGATCGAGCGTCGCTAAAAGCTGGGGATAACTTCCTGGCCATGGCGCCGAAGACCTTTCGTGACTTCCACAACTTCTACGACGTCGATTTAGAGGTCACTGTCTCGAAGGCGAAGCTCTATTTCCGGGTGCTCCCGACTCAATTCAATGCCCTGCTCAACCTCAATCCAAAGACGCGCTTCGCCTTTATCAAATTGATCGATCTCGGCGCCGAGAAGCCGCTCGGGGTCAAGTTTGAAGACCTCAATGATGAAGCCAAATGCGAGCAATTCTTGGAGAGCATGGAGCTGCTTGAGATCGACGCCGACCTCAAGGCAAAGAAGGGCATTGAAGTGAAGAACTTCAAGTCGTCCAAGCTTTGGGAGTTCTTAACGAGGGCCCGTGAGAAATACAAAGATCAATACACAAAGGCCTACACCGACTACCTTGATGAGTGGCAAAAGCACTACTTAACCAATATGGGTCGCAGCATTGACGCGAGTAGAATCGAATCATTCAAATCGGAAATATTAAAGTAAGCCGTCGCACTCAGCGCAGAACTAAAATTGACCGCAGTCTTTTATAGATAAGTATAGAGGTGTTCCTTGGCTGGAAGCGTCCAATATCAACGTAAGAACGACGAGCTCCCTCACTTTGATAGCGACAGCCAAAGGAAGGCTGTCATGAAAGACTTGCGCTCCTGGCACGACGCTCTAAAAGGTGCCTTGGCCGTGGCTCGGCAGCAAGCGCCGGATAGCCGGAAAGGCTTTCACGCTGAGGATATCGAAGTGGCTCTTGAGCAGGTCTCCCGGGACCTCTCACAGTCGAGCAGCGATGACTCCCTCACCGTCACCGTTGTTGGCCCTATGAGCTCTGGAAAGTCGAGCCTTATCAATGCGCTTGTCGGCAAAAAGGACTTCCTCCCCAGCAGCGGAACACGAACAACAGCCTGCGCCACTGAAATCACTCAGAATAAAGAGGGACAGTATCGCGCCAGGGTCGAATACGCCGAGGATGAGCTACTCGCGAAGATCTTGAGAGCCTACCTCGACGCCGTCGCCCCGGATAAACAAGGAGCAGACCGCCGCGTCCGTGCGCTTCTCAAAGAGAATGGTATTGAAGACTGGCACAATTTGACCAGTGAGATGCTTCTCTCCAGCATCGATAAAATCCGAACGGCCGCTTGGGAGAAGATTGGCAACGCCAGCGAAAAGAGCTCTGAATACTATTTAAGACGCTTTCTCGATGCCCTCGGCAAGCGCTCGACCCTCGCTCCTAAGAGATTGACCAATTGGCAGTCCTTCCCTGGAACAGACGCCGGCTTTGAACAAATGACCGCGATGATAAAGCCCCACTGCGCTCTCCCCGATGCGAGTCGCTATACCGACCCGCTCCAATATGAAAATGACGTCTGTCGCCAAGTCTTATTGAGGTCGGTTCATATTGAAATCCCTCACACGATCTTAGGAACAAACATTCGCCTCGTCGACTTACCAGGCCTCGGATCGCAGGATGCTCGGGACGAAGAAATCGCACGGTGTTTTTATCCGGACGCCGACGGGGTCATTTATCTCATCTTCTTTCCGACACCAGACGCCAGCTCCGCGGCTAAGATTATTGAGCAGATTCGTGAGGTTCGAAAACAAACTCAGCACAATGTCATCCGCGTGACCACGGTCGTCGACTCCTATGGAACCCTCGATTGGACCAAGAAGAATGGGGAAGAGGGTCGCAAGCAATTAGACAGTTGCTGGGAGTTATCAAAGCGCTTTGGCTTGCGTTCTGATTTCGATCACAACAGTTACATTGAGCCCCTCTATCACGCGACCTCTGCTTACATTTGGGAAGCGGCAAACTCACAACAATACGACGCCGTGGAAGAAAAGAAGCGAGCCCTCGGCGCATTCCGCCGCCAAGCGGACGCCTATAACGCTCCCCACGCCGGGGGTATCCTCGATGAGCTCATCGCCAGCCCCGACGGCCATATCAGCGAGCTGCGTCATTTCCTCAAAGATTACTGCGCCAGCTATCTCCCCCTCGCCAAGGCGTACGAAGTCTATGCGCGCTTGGCGGACACCGACCAGGACATTCGCGGAGTCATTGAGCCGCTGTGTTCCTTGCAGGGCGGCGGCAGTGAAGACGAAAAGCACTTAAACGCAGCGCTGAAGTATCACGAGAATTACTCCCGCGACTTTTACAACTGCGTCCGGGGCTTGCTTAAAGAACGCCGCAAGGACATTCGCGAGTGTTACTTTGACGAGGAGTTTAGCACTGTCTGCGGACGGGTTAGAGAGCGCCTTGAGCGCATGAAAGCCGAGATTGACTTTGAGCCTCCAGAGCATGAGAAAGACCAGTGGCAGACTCTCAAAGACGAATACTATCGCCGGGTGACCGGGCGCAACATTCAAGAGGATGACGTCCGCTTCACCAGTGAGATGAGAGGCCTCTTACCGTTCTTGAAAGCGCAGGTCACCGATGCCCTGATTGGTCATCTCGGAGATCGCATCAGTCGGGTCGTGCCGCTCTGGAAAGGCAGCGACGACTTTGGCCAAGACAGACAAGATCTAAAGGCTTACTTTGCCGCGTTGAGAGCTCATGGCGGCGAGCGCTACACTGAGATGCTCGACCAGACCGTCTTAGAGGTCATTAAGGTCGACCTGCGTCAGAAGATCAGTGAGGCTCATGACAAGTGGACTCACCACTTCGAGAATGAGTTGCCCTTACCCTTTGACGCAGCACGGGGCTTCGACCATGAGAGCAACGAGCTCGGCGAGTATTTCAATGAGATCCTGTATAGCTCGGACTTGCTCTATGACGCTTGCCAGAGGTTACTCGAAGGTCTTCAGATAGAGTTTAACCGTGTCATGAAGACCTGGGAGGGCCGCCTCGCGAAGCGCTGCGTGGTCTTCTTACGGAGCCCAGAAATCTTAGACATCATTCGTAAGAACCCAGCCGCTTTCCTACCAGAGAACGCCGACATCTACCTTCAGGAAGCGGTCATAAAGGCCGGCCAAGACCTTGCGGAAGCCAAGGTGACTGAAGAGAGATTGCGTCCGGCTTTCAAAGATTTAATGGCAACGAACGACGAGGTCTAATTCACAGATGCTTGTGAGAGACTTGGGGAATAAAGAGGAGTCGTCTTGTGTTTCGATATGAAGAACTTCATATTCAAGAACAGCAAATCGTTGTCAACAAAGATACAACGAAAGCGAAGAAGTCGTGGCGTCTGAGGTTTTTGCCTCGCTCAATGAAAGAGAGCACCGTCACCGCGACTATTAAAATTGATCCCTCTCTTTCAGAGGTGGTCGAGCTGCATGACATCGACGCTATGGATTCCACTCATGAATCCAGTGAAGATCGTCCAGCCTTGCCCTATCACACTCCTGAGATTATTCCTCAGCAAGACCCTGAGTCGGGAGAGATTGAATATCTGGTCTCTTGTCAGCTTGATAAGCGCTCGGACATTGCGCTTGAGCTCGACCTGCTGAAAGCCTTTGAGCTTCGGGATTCGACCAAGCGTTTCAGTCAGTCTTTAGTCTTAGAGATTTCGGAGGCCAGTGGGCAGTGCAGCTCTCATGAGATTAAATTAAACATCGACCGATTGCTTTGGGCCTCGGAGCTAGAGCCCTTCAAGAACATCCTCGGAGTTGATTTCGGCACCAGCACAACGACGATGGCATACTGTGGTTTCAGTGAATCGGACAAAGTTGAGATCATTGATTTCAGCTTTGATCCATTAGTTCAATCGAACCAGACTCACACGCTTATGCCCAGTGCCATTCTTTGGCTAAACTTCCTTGAGCAGAAGTATCATATTGGCCTCAACGCCCTCAATCTAAATCTTAGAGGAGCCCCTTTGGATGCGCTGGTCAAAGAGTTAAAGCGCTATGTGGTCAATGGAAACGGCGAGCAGAGCTTCAATTTCCGCGACTATGATACCGGCGCGACTCACAAGGATAACCCCCTCAATCAAGTGGAGTATTATCTTCAGGAATTAGTCTTAGACGCCGAAAAGCGTTTTTTAACGCCGACTCGCCTGCGGGGTTTAGATGATCTCATTGTGACCAGTCCGGTGAATTGGTCGAAGGCTCAAAAGAGAGCCTTATTAGAGAGAGCCGCCAAGGCCTTTGATATTTCTCCCGATCGCATTCACTGCGATTTGGATGAAGCGAGCGCCGCCGCCTTATTCCACGTTTGGAAAGAGATCAATGATAGCAACGTCAATGTCTTTGCTATTCGCCACGGCCTCAGTCATCGCTTCCTCATCTTTGATATAGGTGGTGGGACCACTGACATTGCTCTGGTCCGTGTGTTGCTTGGCAAAGAAGGCGACACCATCTCGAAGATTACCATTACCGTTGAGGGCATCGCTGGCTACGACCGCGGCGGCAACGACTTGACAATGGCGCTCTTCCCGCTGCTTAAGCGCAAGGTCGCTGCGAAGATCGCCGAGCAGGTCTCTGGGGCCATTGGCAACGAAGACTCCCGCAATCGCTACTTCGAAAAGCTGGCTAAGCGTTTTGTCCCGGAGGATAAGAACTCGTGGCAGTCAAACCTGATCAATAACATTAACACTCTAAAGATGCCTCAGTCTCCATTGCCCAGCTCTATGATGGAGGTGCTGGTCGATCAATTATTGCCGACATGCTACCGATTGGAAGAGAAGGGCTATAGCCCCGAGTGCCGGCTCCTGGCAACGTCCCTATTCCGCAATCTCTTTGTCCTCGCCGAGTCAATGAAGCACGGTTTTGGTCAGCAAACCGAGGTCGAAGAAGTCAGCCTTAGAGAGTCGGCCAGCGATAAGATTAAAAAGAGCCTCAATGTTATCGGAGAGATCTACGACATTGATACCGACCCTCTCCTAGATCTCTCCCTGACAAAAACCGAGTTCGAGGCCTGCACTGAGAGCGTCCTTCAGAATGCGATTCTTCGCGCTCGTTTGCTCTGTGAGGCGGCGCGTCGCGAGCATGATAGAGACCTCGCCGACGATGATTCAGTCAGTGAATCTGCTCGCACTCGGGTCTCTCGAATCATCCTCGCCGGGCAGAGCTCAAAGTTGCCATTGGTGCGCCAGGTCTTTAAAGAAGTCTTTGATGGCAAGCGAGACCTCTTCGATCCAAATCACGATGATAACTTCGTCTTCAACCACGAAGAGGCTAAGAGCTGTGTGGTCCGAGGCGCCTGTGTTTATAGGAAATACAAGCCTGTTTCTGGAGAGCCTCATCGGGGGATGTGGTCCATTGAGCCCTACAGTGGAAGGAACCCCTACTATGTCTTTTACGTCCACCACAACACCGGCCCTGTCCCACTCTTTCAACGAGGTTGTGAGCTTCCTGTTCGCTGCAAATTAGACAACCACAAAGACCTCCTCGATCAGTTAAAAATCCTGACCAGCATCACACATCCCAAGTATCACAATGAAGAGGTCGAAGCGACCCGTGAGACGCCGGGATACTTTGATATACGTCAAATGAAGCCCTTTCAAGTTGAATTGGAAGTGACGGAGGAACTTGTCATTGACAGCCCTGCTGAGCCTCCAAGCGCTGAAGAGAAGACGAGCGGCAAGGTGGGCCTCTTTAAGAAGACCGGGCGTATG
>JARGOJ010000162.1:7656-12258 GCA_029210225.1 Planctomycetota bacterium | reverse complement strand
GAGGCTACGGCAGCTACACCACATCGATGACCGCCCTTGCAGGTATGGCACTCGTGGGAAGCGGCAGCACGACGACTCGGGGACCTTACGCCAAGCAGGTGGCGAAGTCTGTCGATTTCCTTATTAACAAGTGCCTTCGGAGCGACGGCGTGATCTGCGCTCAATCCGATCGCGGCCGCTCGATGTATGGTCATGGCTTCGCGACGATGTATCTCGCGGTGGTTTACGGAATGGAGCAAGACCTCGGCCGTCAACGGAAGATTAAGAAAGCGCTTAAAAAGGCCATTCGTCTGATCGCTAAATCTCAGAGTGTGAAGGGCGGATGGTATTACTCCCCCGAGAGCACGGCTGATGAAGGCTCTGTGACCGTCACTCAAGTCCAGGCGCTGCGCGCCTGTCGAAACGCGGGCTTAACAGTTCCTAAGAAGACAATTAAGAACGCGATCAAATACATTGAGAAATCTCGCTGCGCTGATGGCGGCATTGCTTACAGTGTTGGCGGACGTTCAAGCCGCCCACCGATTACCGCTGCGGCGGTTGCAGTGCTCTACAACGCGGGGAAATATGACAGTGACATGGCGAAGAAGGCCTTGGCTTACTGTAAGAAGCGCATTGCTATCGGAGATGGAAACGCTCGCGGCGGCTGGATGGGTCACTACTATTACGCGCATCTCTACTATTCTCAAGCGATGTATCAATCTGGGGGTAAGAACTGGAAGTGGTATTATCCAAAGATTGTCAAAGCCTTAACGAGCAAGCAAAGCGGCGATGGCAGCTGGCAGGGATCGGTTGGAACTGTGTATTGCACGTCTCTGGCCCTCACAATCCTGCAATTACCTTATGAGAACGTTCCACTCTATGGGCGTTAAAGAGCCAAACATGGTCTCGATAGCCGAGCGGATTTCACTATCCGCTCGGCTTTTTCAGTCTTACGCTGAGAAATTCAATTCAATAAATCAAATTCAAAGAGGGGCCCCGTCAAAAACGGCTCTTATTACAATTGAGTGAATGACTACAAAGCATTCAGAGAACCCCTGGGCAATCGATTGGTCCACACAAAGAAGGCGACTATGAGCAAGAAAGATGACAAGAAGGCAGCAGGCGCAAGCAAAGCAGGAGTTGAAAAACTCAATAAGGCTTACAAGCGCATTTGTGATGAGCTTGGCAAAGTGATTGTTGGGCAGGAGCGAGTGATTGAAGAGCTGATGATCTGCATCTTCTCTCGAGGTCACTGTATTCTCGAAGGTGTGCCGGGATTGGCGAAAACCCTGATGATCTCTTCTCTCGCAAAAACCCTCGACTTGAACTTCAGTCGTATTCAGTTTACCCCCGACCTCATGCCTGCCGATATCACTGGTACTGAGGTTATTCAAGAGAATAAGTCGACCGGCGAGCGCGAGTTAAAGTTCATTAAAGGACCGATCTTCGCCAACGTTATTCTTGCCGACGAGATCAACAGAACGCCCCCCAAAACCCAAGCCGCTCTCCTTGAAGCCATGCAGGAGCGCCAGGTCACCGCTGGAGGCGCTCGTCACCCTCTCGACGAGCCCTTCTTCGTGCTCGCGACTCAGAACCCCATTGAGCAGGAAGGAACCTATCCTCTCCCCGAAGCGCAGCAAGACCGCTTCATGTTCAAGATCTACGTGGGTTACCCAACTCGCGAAGAAGAATTCTCAATTGTTAACATGACGACCCAAGACACCAAGGTCGAAGTTGAGCAAATGCTCACCGCAGAAGAGATCATCGAGCTTCAGCAGGTTGTTCGTAAGGTTGAGGTCGCGCCTCATATCGTCAACTTCGCGATTGATATCGTGCGTAAGACACGAGTGAAAGAGCGCGACGAAGAGATTCCCGATTTCATCCGTAAATGGGTGAGCTGGGGCGCGGGTCCTCGTTCTTGTCAGTATCTCGTGCTTGGCGCGAAGGCTCGTGCGGTTTTGAATGGTCGCTTCCATGTGAGCGTTGATGACATTAAAGCTGTGGCCAAGCCAGTGCTTCGTCACCGCATCCTTTGCAACTTCTCCGCCGAGGCTGAAGGTATCACTGTCGACGATGTCGTCGAGAGATTGCTCAAAGAGACACCAGCTAAAGATGGTGAGCTTGGCAAAGATCCGAAAATGGCCGGGACTTTCAAATCCTAAAGCTCAGGGCGGGCTCTAGCTCGCCCTGGTTCTATGATTTGTCCTCACTCTTGAGACTCGAACTGTTCAGTCTCCTTCGGATTTCTCAGCTTACTTGGGCAAGGTCTTTTAAGCATGGCTTCGAAAACTCAACCGCTCCCCGCTGATGTGCGGGAGCGCCTCTCCAAGCTCGAATTGAACGCTCGAAACGTGGTCGAGGGGATGCTGACAGGGCTTCACAAAAGTCCTTATCACGGCTACTCCATTGAATTCGCTCAGCACCGGGAATACACCTGGGGCGACGAAATCAAACACCTCGACTGGAAAGTCTTCGCTCGCTCGGATCGATACTACATTAAGCAGTATGAAGAAGAGACGAACTTGACAGGGCTCATGGCTCTCGATTGCTCAGAATCCATGCTGTATCGGTCGAGTAACCCCGCCGTGGCCCATACCAAATATGAGTATGGCGCCTTGGCTGCGGCGTCGCTCTGCTTCTTGCTGTTAAGGCAGCAGGACACCGCAGGGCTGTATTTATTCGACGACGATATTCGCGCTCAAGTGCCGCCATCGGCCCACCCAATGACCTTGCAAAACTTCGCCCGGAAGATGCATAACGTCCAGCTCCGAGAAGAGAGTGATATCGGTTCGGTCTTTCACAAGTTGGCTGAGGACATTCGGCGCCGAGGATTAGTCTTCATTATCTCAGACTTCTTCTTCCCTAGAGAAGACCTCCTCAAGGCCCTACAACACCTCCGTCATAAACGTCAGGAAGTGATTCTGATGCATGTGATGGACCCGGATGAATTGCGCTTCCCCTTCGACGATAATATTCGATTCGATGGCTTGGAGGTCGACGATAAGATCTTCGTTGAACCACGGTCGCTGCGTGATTCGTATTTAGACGTGATGAAGGAATTTATTGGAGACATTGAGCAGTGTTGTTCCGACACTCAATCCGATTACTTGTTACTTGATACTTCGAAGCCGCTAAAACATGTTCTGGCGCAATACATGAACACTTATCGGAGTCGGAGGTAGGCTAAACCATGCATTGGAATTTACTTATGTGGGGTGGGCTTGCAACATCGGTCCCGCTCATTATTCACTTACTGAACCGCCGCCGCTTCCGTGTTGTCCGTTGGGCGGCTATGGAGTTTGTGCTTAAGGCTGTCAAGCAAAACAAGAAGCGTATTCGTCTAGAGAACTTCTTACTCTTGCTGCTGCGAATGCTGCTCATCTTCCTAATTGCGCTCTTCGTCGCTCGAACTCAATCGGGAGGCGGAGTTCTTTCCGTTCTGCCAGGCGCATCTGAGTCCATTGAGCGAATCTTCATTATTGATGACTCTGCGAGCCTCGATCAAAAATTCGGGGGGAAGACGGCTTACGAAAGAGCCGTGGAAGCGAGCATTGAATTCTGCGAAGAGCTGATTGATAAAGAGTCGTCGGATGTGGTGACGATTGTCATTGGTTCGAAGGCAGCCATCGCCAAGCGGCGCTTAGCGCCCAAAGTCGCGAAGGAAGAATTGAAGTTACTCCTGAAGCGCAAAGCTGTTGATATTCCCATTGATTTAGTCTCCGCTGTCAAAACAGTGGTCGACGGCAAAGACGCCAGTGAATCTGGGGAGGACGCCAACGACGAAGATATGCGCAAGGTGCTTTATGTCATGACAGACATGCGCGAGGTCGATTGGATTGGCCCGAATCAAAGCAAAGCCAAGCGGCTCGGGGCACAGCTAAGGAAATTTCAGGACGAGGGCGAAAAGAAAGCCGAAGTCTTATTGATTGATGTAGCCAGTGACGACGTTGGGAACGTGGGCATCATTGATTTTAAGTGCAGAGACAAAGTTATTCTCAGCAAGATTGACGCGAAGTTCCAAGCGAGCATTAAGAACTTCGGACTCAAAGAAGTCAATAATCTCCAAATCATGTTGAAGGTTGGGAACACTTCGGTTCCCTCGAAGAGTATTAAGAGCCTTCGGAGTGGTCAAAGCCTCGAAATCAATTTCAGCCATCGCTTTTCAAGCCCCGGTGTGACACCTGTTTCTATTAAGATTGTCGGCGGCGAAGGCGATAAAGATGTGCTGAGTCGAGACAATCAACGGCACTTGTCGATTGAGGTCTTGGAGTCGATTAACTTATTAGTTGTTGATGGCGAAGCAGCCCGTGGGGATGACGTTGAAGAGAGCTATTTCATTAGCTCTGCGCTGGCGCCAACAGATCGCTTCAGCGTGTCCTGTAAGGTCATTGACTCCGACGATATCCTCGATGAAGACCTCAATCAATTTCATGCGATATTACTTTGTAACTTAGATTACTGGCCCGAGCAGCGATTGCTCGCGTTGAAGACCTTCGTCAAGCGCGGTGGAGGCCTTGGGATTTATCTGGGCGATCGAGTCAACGCACGACGTTATATGTCGGACTTTTGGGATAAGGGTAAGGGCTTTCTCCCCTCGCCTATTGGCGAGATCAAAGGTAGTGA
>JARGOJ010000162.1:4945-7646 GCA_029210225.1 Planctomycetota bacterium | reverse complement strand
CGTTGTGTTTCAATTGGCGCCGTTAAATCAACCTCACACTGTTGTCAGTGCTTTTGAGGGTTCTGGGCAAACGCTCATGCGCTTGATTCACTTTCAAAAGTGCTTCGATATCCCCGAATTCGATTACGGCTCTTTAGGGGAGAAGAAGAAGCTCAGCCGTCCCAACATTCTCTTGCGCTTCGCCGATGACAAAAAGACACCGGCGTTGATTGAGCGAACCTACGGCAAAGGTCGAGTCCTTCTGTTTAATACGAGCGCGGACACTGAGTGGACCGATTGGCCCAAAGATTACTCCTATGTGCTCGTGGCGCAGCAAACAGCGCGTTATCTTGCTCCGACTTCCAGCGCTCAGCGGAACTTGCTTGGCGGGCAATCTCTGAAGCGTGGAGTCAATCCAGCCTATTATAAGAATGACGCGAAGTTGTTCCCCCCAGAGGAATTGAAAGTGCCAGCGCGAACGCTGTTCTTCCGCCGAAAGAACCCAGCGGCGCTTTATCAACGCTTGAGCTACGACGAGACCAGCATGGCTGGAATCTACAAGCTGGTCATGAAGAAGACCTCATCGGGAGGCGGCGCTGGGAAAGACGTCGTTGAAGCATTCGCGATCAACCTTGCTCCTGAGGAAGGCGACTTGCGGCGCATTCAAAAGGCGCAATTGATGAGTGCAATGCCTGGAGTGAAGCTCCAAGTCTCTCGTTTATTGGATAAGAATTTATTAACCCTGACTCAGGGAGAGAACAAAGATCTGTGGAAGTTCTTCTTGTTCTTGTTCCTGGGACTGTTGCTCGCTGAGGGCGCTTTTTCTCAGTACCTTGGCCGACACAGCGCTGCTGCAATGGAAGAGTAGTTGTTGCGAAGGCTGATCGAAGGAAATGAGACGAAAAGCATGACTGTAGACCATAAGAACCAGTCAGAGAGGAACAGACCATGGCGGACTTTTTAATCGACTTTTTAGGGATCAATCGGGACTCTATTCCCGAAGATGCCATTGTTCGAATGGAATTGGCGGGCTTGCCTCAGGGGGAGAACCTCCTGTTCTTGCTGCTCTTCGGCCTCCTGTTAATGGGACTGACGGCTTGGTTCTATAAGAAAGAGGGCGCGGCTCCGACTTGGCAAAAGGGATTGCTCGCCGCTCTCCGTATCCTCGTTGTTGCCAGCACTCTGCTTGTCTTCTGTCAACCTCGATTATCCGCTGAGCGGGAAGAGACCGTTGGGTCGGCGACGATTGTCTTGCTCGACCACTCGATGTCGATGTCCGTCAAAGACAGAATTGACCGGGCCCAATTACGCAAAGACCTGGCGGATATCAGTGGCTTCAAAGAATACGATATCGAAAAGCACACCCGCGCCGAAATCCTCGAAGAGATCTTAAAGAATGAGGACGTTGATTTAATTAAACGCCTTGGCAAGAACAACGAGGTTCATGTCTTTAAATTTGGCCAGGAAACCCAAGTCCTGAGTATGGATAAGGGACCCTTGAAGATTAAGCCGAATGGCCAATATACAGACTTGTCAACCGGCATCCGCAACGCGCTCTCGAGTTCGAGTTTAGCAGGCAAAAACGTTGCCGGTGTGATTGTTTTCTCCGATGGTCGCGCCAATGCTGGTGAGGATCCTGGAGCGATCGCGAGTTTCTTGAAAGAGCGCGCCATTCCCATTTACACAATTGGAATTGGAAATCCAGATCCTCCCAAGGATATCCGCGTGACTGAGTTGTTAGCGAACCCACGGGTTTACAAAGACGATCAGGACACCGTCATTTTCTCCGGACAAATGGAAGCCACGGGTTATCAAGGCACAACCGTGGAAGCGGTTTTATTGCGGAAGAAAGTGGGAGAGGAAGAGTTCAAAGAGGTCGCCCAGCAAGACATTGAAATCAAGGATGAGAACTTCATTAAGAAGTTTAACTTTGAGGTTGATAAGAAGATCGCGGGAACCTTCAAATATACTCTTTGGGTTGGCAAACGCTCGGGGCTCGGGAAGATTGAAGCGCTCAAAGATGAATCCAACTCTAAGAACAATTATAAGCCGCGGGATTTGACCGTTATTGAAGATGACACCCGTGTCCTCATGATCTGCGGCGCCCCCAACAACGAATATCGCTTTCTACGAAACCTGCTCTATCGCGAGAAGCGATTACAGCTTTCGTGCTGGTTGCAGACCGCCGATCCAGATTTCCCTCAAGATGGTAACAAGCGCATTACTGAGCTTCCTCAAACTCAAGAGAAGCTCTTCAAATACGACGTCATCATTCTCATCGATCCCCGGGAAGACCTCCTCGATCCCGCCTGGGCCACACTCTTAGAGAAGTTTGTTGGGAAGCACGGGGGAGGACTTTGTTTTATCGCCGGTGATAAGAACACCACGGACTTCTTTGATAAGAGCACCATGAAGCCAATTCATGATGTTTTGCCGGTTAAAGCTCAAGTTCGGGAAGCCGAGTCGGTCATGTCTCCGGGCAATCGTTACACTGATCGATGGGCGATGAAGTTGACCTCTGAGGGAGAGAATCACGCGATTACGCGGCTTTCTTCCAATCCTGAGATTCTCAAGCAGTTCTGGGGGCAATTGCCGGGTTTCTACTGGCATTACCCATTTAAGCCGAAGCAGGCCGCCCGCGTTCTCTTGGAGTCCATGGACCCAACAAGGGTGCGGCAGGGAAAGAGGAGTCCGTTGTTGGCGGCGCATTATTATGGGCCGG
>JARGOJ010000162.1:0-4935 GCA_029210225.1 Planctomycetota bacterium | reverse complement strand
CGAACGGTCTTTTCGAGCTTTGACTCAAGCTGGCGTTGGAGAAATACTGCGATTTCGGCTTATCAACGGTATTGGATTCAATTGATGCGTTACCTTGTTGAAGGCCGATTGCTCGGAGGTCAAAAGCGCATGATTCTTAAGACCGACGAAGACGAGTATCAACTTGGCGACGTGGTGACAGTTCGCGTGAAGTTACTTAAAGAGGACTTTGAACCGATGACTGGGGCCAGCCTTTCGGGGCTTGCAAAGAGCCAGGATGGTAAGAGTCAGACAGAAGTGATCTTCAAAGAGAAGATGGAAAAGGACGAGGACGGTGATGATGTGGGAACAGGGGAATACGTCGGTGAGTTTACTCCCGAGCAGCCTGATCTCTACGATATTGCTGTTGAGGCGGCGAGCCTGATTGGTGATGGGTCTCGGGTCAATACGACAGTTCAAGTGAACTTGCCTGATATTGAGTTTGCCGACACCACCCTTAACGCGGCCTTATTGAAGGGCATCGGTAAATATGTCGAATTGCCCGACCTCAAGGATTTGCCCCCTAAGATTCCTTCACGGGTTCAAAAGACGCCTGGTAAGGGATGGGTTTTTGACCTGTGGGATAACGGTTGGGTTCTTAGCTGGTTGGTCTTGCTCTTAGGTATTGAGTGGCTCTTCCGTAAACGTTGCCGGATGGTTTGATAAGGTTGCTTTGAGAACTAGGAGTTCTGCAATGAGTGTGTCGATGCAAGATTCAAAAAACAAGCAAAGCGGCCAGAATATTTCCCAGCGCCTTGGTGATTTGAGACAGAAGGTCCGTGTTCATCTTGGCGCCAGCGGCGGCTCCCAGGTTTTGGTGCTGCTGGTCATCTTGAGCTTTGTTTCTCTCATGGCCGACTATTACTTCCGATTGTCCTATGGGACAAGGGTTGTTCAGGCGCTGATTTTTGGCTCTGGGATCTTTTGGTTTGTCCGGGGCCAGCTCTATGCTCGGCTCTCCAGGCCTCTCAAAGACGCCGACCTGGCTTTGGCTGTGGAGCGTTCTTATCCCGAACTGGACTGTCGATTGGTGAGCGCCATTCAGTTCATCGAAGGAGACAAGGGGGGGAATGAGCTTGTTTCTGAGGTCATTTCTCAGGCCGACACAGTGACTCAATCTCTCGACTTTGGAGTGGTTCTCGATTGGGACAAGCTCAAAGAACGTCTGATGCAGGCGGGGGCGGCCCTGGTCTTCGCCCTATTGATCGCCAATTACTTCACTGTGCTTGATTTAGATCAAGGCAAGCAAGTCTCTGCGGCGCCGATTTGGTTTAAGCGCAATGTATTGCTCATGGGGTCGGAGAATTGGCCACGAAGTACTCGCCTTCAGGTGACGATTAAGGGCTTTGAGATTGATGAGGGCCGCGTTGCTGTTCCTGCCGGGACGAAGTTAGATATTGAAGTGGAAGCCGAGGGTGTTGTTCCCCGCAAGGTCTTTATTGCCTGGAAGAACGATGAAGAAGGCCTTGGTGAGATCGCTCAGCAAATGTCCAATGGCCAGGGGCCCTTTTCTAAAATTGGCGAGAACTCCTTTGTTTATAGCTTCAGCGCTGTGGACTCAAGCTTCACTATGACCATAACCGGGGGTGATGACAGTGTTCCTCCTATTTCAGTGAGAGTTGTGCGGCGTCCTTGGGTCCGCGAGTTGTCAATGACTCCGGAATACCCTGCTCATACTGGGCAGGAGAACGAGCCTATTGAATCAGGAATTGGCGACTTGTCCGTTCCTGAGGGCACGAAGATGACGATTCGGGGGCGCTCTTCGAAGCGCTTCAAAGAATTGGACGACGGGGACGAAGCGCCTGTGGCCTGGGTGAATCTTGCCTTTCCTGCCGAGCCAGAGATTAAAAAGCAAATGCTCATGAATGTCTCGGGTAAAGACGAGTTCGAGGTGGCCTTAATTGTGTCTCAGACCGTCATTGCTGAATTGAATTGGCGTGATTATGACAACCTCACCGTTGAGAGCCCACCTAGGCTCAGCTTCCAGGCCATCGAAGACACGGCTCCTCGGGTTTTTGTAAAAGCGTCCGGTATTGGTAACCTCATTACGAATCAGGCCAGCGTGCCAATGGAAATTGAGGCGATTGACAATTACGGATTGACTAAGGGCGCGATTGTTTACAGCTATAAATCGGCGGATGGCAAATCTAAGGAAGTGGTTGGCTCCATTCCAATTAAGGAATTTGAAGGCGCCGCTGGCGGCGAGCGCATCGATCTTGAGAAGATCTTTGAGGTCTCAGAGATCAAGGCTTTGAAGCCGGGATCGTTCTTAGAGCTTTGGATTGAAGCTTACGATAATGATGGTCTGCGATCACCGAAGCAAGGTCGCTCCCAGGTCTTGTCTTTCCGCGTGGTGACGGCGGCTGAGTTAATGAATGACATGGTTCGCCGCCAATACGAGCTTCGCAAAGAGTTCGAGAAGCTTTATGACCTAGAGCGGACCCTGGCTAAGGCGTTGAAGGCCGGGCTCGCGAACGCTGAGCTTGGTTATGACGCGGCGCGAAGGCAGCGCCGGGTGGCTGAGAAGGTCGGCAATATTCGTAAAGAGATGCTGCAAATCTTCGAAGAGATGAAGAACAACAAGTTCCTTGAGAATAAGGCCGACCGGGATAAGCTCGGGGAATTGCTCATGAATCTCAAGGAAGAGATCCGTGCGTCCCGCTCGACTCTTGAAGAGTATGCCTCGAAGCTTGAGAGTCGTGATTTAAGAGATGGGAGCACCGAGAAGGTGACCCAGATCGTGATCAATATGAAGTTCATTCTCGACCAAATGATCGCGATTGAGCTTTTGACTGGTCTTATCGACGACCTTCAAGGCATTAAGAAGCAAACCAAAGACAATCGCGAAGATCTGAAGGGCAAAATTGGCGGGGAGTGATCCTGGCTTAAGCCTCATGACAATCTTTGAGAAAACGCAGAAGAGCGGGCCGAAACAGGTCCGCTCTTTCGCTATGAGCGTCATGACCGGCTTTTGGCAAGACCAGCAGCTCGCTGGTTCTCAATACTCCGTGTAGGTCCACAGCGGCTTGTACGGGCACGATAGGGTCACTGTCTCCAGCGGTGATTAAGACAGGGCAGCCGATCTCTTTGACCGAGGAAACGGGGTGGCCGTTTGGGCTGCTGTCTTTCCACATGTCTGAGTAGAGAAGTCCGAGCTTATCGAAGTCTTTGTCGGGGCTGAGTTTGTCATAGTCGTCCAGTAAATGCGCCTGGGGACCAGCGCTCAGCACGGCGCGGGTGACTGTGGGGAAGAGCTCCCAGAGATGCTTTGAGTCTTCAGCGCGCCACCGGGAACTGATAGTGACCAGGGCTTTGACGCGTTTGTCATGGCTAGCCATGCGAAGACCGGTGATACCACCGTCGGAGAAGCCAATAAGGCTATAAGATTCAATTCCTAGTTCGCCGAGAATAAAGAGGGCGTCGTCTTCCTGTTGTTTATAAGAGATGCCTTGGTTCCCAATGCTTGAACGCCCCATGCCTCGGGAGTCCATGGTGATCACTTGATAGCTGTCTTTAAGCAGGTCGCGAAGACCTTGCATGGTGCCCATGTGCCCGAAGCCACCGTGGAGGATAAGGACCGTGGGGCCGTTGCCTTCGAGCTCGACGTAGAGATTGGCGGATTTGTGGGAGAATGTGTGGGATTGGGATTTGTTCATAGGTGTCGGTGCTTATTCCAGTCTATGATATTGGGAAATATGTGCTTTATAGCCTAACAGCAGAGTCAAAGTCGGGACTTGGGAATCCTCAATGAGAGAGATCATCAATCAGTTAAGAGAAACACTCCATGACCAAGATTATAAAGATAAAGAGTCACCGAATGCCTTGTTGCTCTTTACTTTTCGAAACTGGAACATGAATCGTGGGGTTGCCTGGGTCGAACTTGATGATGTCCCCGAGAATATGGGGGTGCGTCTCAATGTCATTCGCAAAGCTGTCGCAAAAGAGATTGGTTATACCCCGGTCTTTTATCCCCTCGGTCTTCAACTCATTGTGTCAGGGAAGGGACTATCGTTGGCAGGTTTGGATCCCCAAGACTACGTGGCGAAAATCAACAATCAGACGGCCATGATTCAGAGTCTGTTTCTCATTGATACAGAATCGTATTCATTCGCGGCGGGACGGAGCTGGGGCCAGACGGTCACTTCGAAGTTACAGGACGCAATCGAAGAAACACTGCTTAGAGAGCTTGGTAAACGGTCAGATGCTTCTTCAAAAAGTCAGCTTTGCACACGTTGTGGAGACCGAATGAACTCCGCCCGCTGGGTCTGCGAGGCATGTGTGAACAAGGTTGACGCCGCTCAGGACGAGGTGAGGAATTCGCCGAAGAAACGGATCCTGACTCTACTGATTGTGCTCACTATTGTTGTCTTGTTTGCCTTGATAGTGCTTAGAGCCTCCTCAATCTAGGGCGTGAGCGTTGCCTAGGTGTATCGACGAAATTGATCTAAGCTGAAAATCATACCGTTGGTTAACAGAGTTGACCCATTTAGCAGCTTTCCCGTGACCCAAGAACCCCCACCAAACGGCTAAAGCCGTTTGACTCCCCCTCTCGAGGGAGAGTAAGAAACACAAGGACTAAAAGCGATTCTGTCACAATTTGCCTGAACGTTTGTTCTTGATCAGCGAATGAACTTGTCGCAAGTTTTGCGTGGGGGCCGGATTCGATATGACGAATCCATGAGGACAAGGCGAGCAAAACAAGGGGTGAAAATCGATAGGGGACCTCGCCGGAATGCCGGATCACCCCTGCGAATAAAATAGCTGTGTTAGTTTTGCGAGGAGGGCGGATTGGCAAAGCCAACGAGCCCAGCAAAACAAGGGGTGAAAATCGATAGGGGACCTCGCCGGAATGCCGGATCACCTAATGGCACTCGGTTAAGGACGATAACCGTTCTTCAGCCTCCATTCTTCACGACT
>JARGOJ010001275.1 GCA_029210225.1 Planctomycetota bacterium | reverse complement strand
AAAGTTCGCAACACGAAGCGGAGTGACTCTCAAAGAGCGCATCCACTCCGCGTTCAGAACCTCTAACGAAACTTATTGCGAGCTAGAACGAAGCGTTGCCTGGAGTTCGTGGAGACAGCTGAACATCCCGAATGTTTTCCATTCCGGTGATATACATGATGGCTCTCTCGAAACCGAGGCCGAAGCCGGCGTGAGGAGTGGTGCCGAAGCGACGAAGGTCGGTGTACCACTTGTAACCTTCGAGATCCATACCTTGTTCTTTCATACGCGATTCGAGAATATCGACGCGGTGTTCGCGCTGTGAACCACCGATTAATTCGCCAACCCGAGGTACGAGCAAGTCAAAGGCGGCGACGGTTTTGTCGTCGTCGTTGCAATACATGTAGAACGGCTTGATCGACTTCGGATAGTTAACGATGAAGGTTGGGCGCTTGTTGATCTTCTCGGTGATGAAGCGCTCGTGTTCCGTCTGGAGATCGGCGCCCCACTCGGGGACGAACTTGAACTTAGCCTTCTTCGCCTTCTTCTGAAGCACGTTGATTGCGTCGGTGTACTCCATAACTGCAAAGTCAGCTTTGACGATCGCTTCCAGCTTCGCTTTGAGACCCTTCTGGATACGAGCATCGAAGAAGTCCAAGTCCGCTCCACACTTATCGAAGGCGTGGGTGATAAGGGCCTTTACAAACTCTTCAGCCAGCTGAAGGTCGTCCTGGAGGTCGGCGAAGGCGATCTCGGGCTCGATCATCCAAAACTCGGCGGCGTGCCGCGTTGTGTTTGAGTTTTCGGCGCGAAATGTTGGGCCGAAAGTGTAGACCTTACCCAAAGACTGCGCCAGAACCTCAGCCTCAAGCTGTCCAGAGACCGTCAGGCCACACCGTTGTCCGAAGAAGTCCTGTGCGTAGTCCACCGCTTTGCTGTCCGTCTTCGGAACCTCTTTGTCCAAGTCGAAAGTGGTCACTTGGAAGACTTCTCCAGCGCCTTCACAATCTGAGGTGGTCAGAATGGGCGTTTGGGCGTAGAAGAAGCCTCGGTCATTGAAGAACTTATGGACCGCAAAGGAGAGCTCACTGCGCATCCGAAAGACCGCGCCAAAGGTGTTGGTGCGGGTGCGCATATGAGCGACGCTCCGGAGGACTTACGCGTTTTTTGGATGGGCGACGATGGGTCACACTCCCCAACAATTTCGATAGCGCTAGGAACTAGCTCGATACGCTGCCCTTTTCCTTCTGATGCCCGAATCTCACCGTCAACTTTGAGGGCTGCTCCTGTTAAGAGCGAGGTCACCGCTTCAAAATTTTCGAGACTTGGTTCGAGGATGATCTGGATGGAATCGAAATGGGAGCCATCGTTAATTTGGACGAAGGAAAGGTTTTTGCTTCCCCGAATGGATTTTATCCAGCCGGCGACAGTCACCTTGTCTCCGGGTTGGCTCGTGGCTAGGACTGTTCCTATTTCTACCCGTTTCATTCCATATTCTCCATGGACTAAGCGTTAATAAAGTTGCTCTGTGTACCCCGCCAACCTATCCCGTGCAAGACGGTCTTGTGAAATTCCTAACAAAAGGGAGAGGAGATACTCTTGCGTTCACAGACGATCGGGGGAATGCTATGTGTTGAGTCTTCCTGGGAAATTGATGGATCAGAAACGAAATATACTCTTTGGTAAATTGGCGATACTCCGAGGCTTCCTATCTCGCGAGCACGCGTCTGAGTGCTTCCAACTCGTCGCACAAAACGTCGGGCGTGGCCAGAGCACGAACTTATGGGAGATCACCGTAAGCCGTGGCTATATGTCCATGGACCAAGCCCAAATGATCATCAAGATCATGGATCACGGCCAGCTCATCTGCCCCCAAGCTTGTCCTGTTAAGATTCCCCTCACTCAATTCCCAGCAGAGAAGTCCTTCAACTGCGAACATTGTCAAGCGGCGCTCCGCATCGTCCCCATCAACAATCAGGAACGGCCGAACAACGTCCCAAGCGATACAGACCCGGCACTTAAGGTTCCGCAAACTCCCAGCGCCCCATCTATTCCCAGCGGCCCCTCCACACCTCCCCCGGCCATCGCCACTCCTCCACCCATCGTCAACAAGGCTAAAGTCCCAACCACGACCTCCGCGACCAACCTTCTATCAGGACAGGTCTTTGGTCCCTTCCACGTCGTCAAAGCCGTCGGGACGTCGAGGTTGATCTGACTTTGCAACAGCGCCGCCTGGTTCTCCTTAAGGCTG
>JARGOJ010000161.1 GCA_029210225.1 Planctomycetota bacterium | reverse complement strand
GAACTCGGTGAGTTTGGCGGCGTCTTCAGGGATGCCTAATTCAGCGAGGTGGAGCACTTTCTCTTTGATGAGGCGAAAAGTGATGGCGTTGCCGGTTCGGTGACGACAAATATTGGTGCGGAAGCGTCCGCCCCCTTCGAAGTCGTAGCAGTAGTCGTAGTCCCCAGTGCAGTCGAAGTAGTGACGTTGATCGACGGTGCAGACATTGTCGATGAGCGTCTCAACATCTTGAAGGCTGAGGGCTTCACCCATCGACCTGAGAACTCCGTTGACTCTCACAGTGAATGGCATACCGGGAGAAACGTGAACATCGCTCGCGTCAAGACCTCGGGCTTTGTTAAGCAACATCTGAGTTTGATTTTCGGAATCTGCAGGCGCAGCTTGTCCTTGCCATCCTATTGGGAAGAGAGGTTCACCACCAAGTAAGGGAGGCAACTCATCTCCTTCAACGATGGTCCGCTCCGCTGGGCGAGGAGGAGGAGGCTTTTCGTAAACGAGGGGGTCCGATTCCGGCTCCGGCGCGGGTTGAGGAAGGCGGGCTTGGGTTTTGGGAGCGTAGTCGTTCTTGGGTGCAGGTCGACTTCGCTCAGGGGGATCAAGCTCGATCTTTTTGGGTGGTGGTGGCGGAGGAGGTGGCTCGGAACGAGGCAGCTCTTTCTCCGTCGTCGCCTGAAAATTTTCGGTGTCATCGAGAGTTGTAGGTTGGGAGGGAGCCCGGGCGCTTGGCCTCTGGGGTCGCGCTTCGGTGGGCTCGGGGCGCCTCTTCCTATGCTCGGAGCTGCGAGGCCCTGGCGCTGCCTGGGTTGAGGGACCATTGGCCGGACGACGGGCAGGGGCAGCCCCTGATCCTGGTCCGCCTCTTGGCTTGGGCATTGGTGGCGTCTTGGCTCCTGGAGGAAGGAAAACCAATCGCGAGCGCCCAGCGAAGACAATGTCGCCATCAGAGACTCTGTGAATCTTGAGTTTTTTGCCGCGGGTCCATGTTCCGTGACGACTGTTCAGATCGCGGACATAGAGGTTTCCGTTGCGAATTTCAACGATGCAGTGCTGCCGAGACAAAGTATTGTCTTCGATGAGCGCGACATCGTTGTCTGGAGACCGTCCGATTCGAATAGGTTCATCATTAATTTCGAGAACCTGAGTGCCGTCTGGACCAGTGATATGTAATTCCAGAGACGTGGTCATTTACTCTGCCCCACCAATACTAGACCTCCAAGTACCAACTTCCGCCTCATGGTAACCAGAATCTCGATACGACGCGAACCCCATTCGAAGATTCCCTGCATAGCCAAGCTTAGCTTTGCTTCACTATCTCAAAGTGACTTTTCTGAATGGAGGAGTAAAGGTCAATTTGTGCCTTTTTCAAAAAGGCCACGTTTCTGTTTCCGCCCCGAATGACTTTTACAATATGTTCTACGCCGGAGTGAATGCCGCGATCATTGGAAAGTAGAGCTACTTTCTGATCGATAGCCAAGACAAAGGAGCGAATGATCAAATCGAAATCAACCTCTGAAAGACCACCTCGGCTCCGTAGCCTTTGAAAGGTGCTACGAATCGTACGCAGCTTCTTATCAGCGTGACGATCATCAAAGGCCTCATGACGAGAGCATCTCGACAGCTCCCGTCGAATGATCTCCGCTGACTTTCCGAAGGTCGAGAGCGCTTTTCGATCGCGCATCCGCGCCACGCCATCTTGGATCTCCTCAACGACTCCTTGGGGAACGTATATCTTCTCCCGATGCGTCTCGATCATCCGCTCAATCAACTTATGATAGGCAACCTTCTCCTCTAAGGTCGAAAGGCCATGCTTACCTGACTCCCGCAAGAACTTGTCAAGCTCCCGCTCCTCCTTCGAAAAGTGATCTTGCATGGAGAGCACAGAGGTGTCGAAGACGACGAAGTCGTGGTCAGCGAAGATCGATTTGAGCGTCGATTCCACGGCGGACAGCTGAAAAGGATCTTGAATGCGGCGTGTCGGCCCCCGGAGCTTTTGCTCTGCCACGCGAACTCGGTTGTGAGCGGGCATGAGGCCATAGGCTTCGTTCAATTTGTTGTAGGCGCTGTTGATCTTTCCGTTTTTGGCGAGGCCTTCCGCTTCGGCAATCAAACCACTGATGTCTTCCTCAAGGGCCGCGAACTTGGCATCGTTCTTAATCTTTGCCATACGAGTCTGAAAGATGACGCGCTTCTCACCAAAGGCCCCAGCGACTGAATCCTTTGTGTGCTCTTGATACCAAGCGCGAAAACTCTCCGCGGTGAGAGGAGGGTTCTTATCGCAGAGCCAAGCGACATCTTCGAAGAATAGCTCTAGCTCTTCTTTGTTCTGACGTTGCTCCAAATTTTTCAGCACCTGGTCAAGAGGCGAGTATTCCTTGTGCCAAGCGCAGAGGTTGAGGAACAGGCGCCATAGCTTGGGAGCCTCCAGGATCGATTTATGACGATAGATTTGCTCGATTCCGAGCAAGGCGAAATCGGTCTGCTTGTCCATGAAGCAGGCGTGGACATACCAAAGCCAAGAGCTCCGTTGTCCGAGAATGCTCGCGATAAAGAAACCATCTCGGGTCAGCGGAGCTTCTCCGAGCTTCCAGCCAAGATATCCTTTGAGACCGTGTATTTCCTTATTGCCCGGATGCCGGTCGATTAAGGCTTGGACTTCATGACGGGTCGCTGAGAGCGCTTCCGGGACGCCTTCGGTGATTCGTCTATGAAGCTCTAAATAGAGGGCCTGATCGCTGTCTTTGATCCGAGGGTTCCAAGTGCTTGTTCGGGCCTGGGGCTCAGGAACGAATTGGATCGCAGGCTTGAATGTGGGTGCGCTTGGACTTGCTTTTTTGGGGGTCGCGATGTGACCTTGGATAGTCTCGGACGATGGATTTTTGGTCGTAACATTGGGGGCGATGAAGAGGATGTGACGGGATCGAACCCATTGATCGCCCTGCTTCGCTTCCAAGACAATGTAGTCAGCGCCAACTTCTTTGACTCGACCGCTCAGTGATTGTCCCGACACGAGGGTGAGGGAGATGGGACTGTTGATCGCTTCTTCAAGCTTATCGAGAAAATTTTTGTGTGTTCTCCGACCCGTCATCGACCATTCTATTCCGGTTAATCGTTGTATCCCGACAGCATAAAAGAAGTTGCGATCAGATGCGCCCCCTAGCCACAATAGTTGTTGGCTATTTTTGACGCTCTAACCTCTTCTGAGATAAGGTCTTTATCTTCCTCGCCTGCTGAGCAAAGGTGGAGTTGGCCTGCTCTTTGGGTACTCTCTCCAGCGCTCGTTGAGACCAGACCACCGCATTTTTGTAATCCCCAGCGCGGAAATAGGCATCGCCAATATTGAACGCCGTTCGAGGTCGGCCGGGCTGAATGTCCCAAGACCTCCGCCAACATGTGATCGCTGGTGGATAGCTCTTCAACGCGTACCAACTTCCGCCGAGATACTCCCAAGCCTCCCAATCTCTCGGAGACAAGCCGATGACCTCCTCGAAGTGAACAATGCCCTTGCGGAATTTCTTCGAGCGATAGAGCAATTCTCCCATCAGATAATGGACCTCAATGAACTGAGGACGAGCTTTGAGGGCGGCTTCATAAAACTCGAAGGCCCGATTTAGGTCGTTCTCTCTAGCGGCAGCACGCCCCTGAAAATACGCTTGCCACTCTGGGGTCATAGCGCTGTCTGCGAGCAGCCGACGCAGTTCGACAAGCTTTCCGTCGCTCAGGTAAGCCTGACAGAGGCCGCGCTCGGAGGCATCAATGAGTTGTCCAGAGCGTCGAGCGATAAGGTAGTGCTCGATCGCCTCCTTAGGATGCCGCGCCAACAACGCGGCGTTCGCGGCCGCGATTCTCACTTGCACGTCCGCAGGGCTCTTCTCTAGGATCTGCTCGTAGATCTCCCAAGCTTCTTTCATTCGCCCAGAATCTTGCTCAGCTCTCGCATGAATGAAGAGCGCAGGAATCCACTGAGGGCTCTTCTTATGAACGGACTCCCCAAGTAGGAGAGAGGCCTTCCTCGCATCGTGATCGAGCCAAAGCGAAAAGAAGTGAGCCATATGCAGCTGAGTGTAAGGCTTATCCTCGTTCTCAACCGCCAGCCAAGGATGCTCCGCGCCTTTCTCTAAAAACTCCTTCGCCAGCTTTGCAATGGCCTGAGGCTCCGAATCGTTTGCCTTCGAACGCCGAAATAAGACGCCTTGTGTGTCGATGTAAACCGCTCTCCAATTAGGGTTGCGGTCAAGTCTTTGGATGGGGCCGGGAGTTGTTCGATGATCAATGAATATGTCGCTGATACCAAACTCTATGAGATAGGGGTCGAAGGACGTTCGCCCGGACATCACGTCCCAATAACGGTCGTAGAATTCCCCTGAATAGAGGTCGGTGTTCGCGCAGATAAAAGGTTTGGGTGTCTTGCCCTGACGGGCGAATAGAAGATAGTGACCCGCTCCGAAGCCATTAAAAATATTGCCTTCAGGAGGATTTGCCTCCCAATATTCGATCACCCCCTGATATTGAAAGAACTTGGCGGCGCGAAGGCCCAGGCGATTCTCAAAGAGGCCATTGCGGTGAAGGGCACCTGTCCAAGAAGCATAGGCGGCCCAAGACAAGACAAGAGAGAGGACCATGAAACCAACGCGATCGAAGGTCACGGCGCGGAGGAAAGTTCGGTCAAGGTAGCGACGCAGGTCTCTGAGCCCATAGGTGATGACCAGGGCCATGCCCGCAGCCCCGAAAGGCAGGGTTCTTGAAAATTGAAAAGAAATTACACCGAGCCCCAGGGCGACAAGTAAATGCGCGGGCCGAACGCGGCCACGAATAAAAGACATCGTCAAAAAGATGAGGCCCATAGCAATAGTGAGAATATAGGCTCGCGCATCGAGGGTGAGCGCGCCCAAGTTGCGAAAGGGCGATTGAAGCTCAGCGATTCGCTCTGCTTCCACGCCGGACGATGCCAGCTTCGTGAAAGGATAGAGGGCGCCGTCGAGGCCATAAGGAGTGACGACTGAGAGTAGGATTTGCCCGATAAAGAGACCGAGCAAGACTCGAAAGCCTCGGGACGATGGCCTGAAACGGAGCTTCTTTGCAATTTTGCGGAGGCCATTGTGCTCGCGAAGCGCTGAATCGACCAAAAAACAAAGGGTGAGAGCTGGGCCCAGAAAGAAGGTGCCGTGGCTGCCAATCCATAGCCATTGGTAGAAGAGCAAGGCCGCGAGGGCGCCCTTAGACAAGGCCCGACGACTCAGCCGTGACCGCTCTAAAACACAGAGATGAAGAGCGATGCCGAGAAAGGCCACCATCTCCGGGCGCAAGATAAATCGGCGATAGGCGCAAAAGACGAACAGTGAGGTCGCGGCGAGCGCGGAGAACCCCTGCCGAGGCGCGGCCTGCTGGAGCAGGAGCACGATTGAGATTGTGGCGACCATGAGTAGGATTGAGAGTCCCGTGAAACCGGTGGCCTTGTGTCCGAGGACCAGAGCGATTTGATAGAGCCACTCATGGTCGATAAACGGATGCTCTGTCTGAGTCTCAAGGAAAACATTGGTCTCGGGGAAGCCGTGCTCCAAGATCCAGGCCCCCGCGCTGAGGTGGAAATAGGGGTCGACCTGGATGATTTCTCTCGCTGTCACGAGCACCACGAAAATCAGCAGGAGGATCTGAGCTAGCCCGAAAAGCGAGAATCTGGAGGCTTTGGGAACCCCAGGAGCGTTGGGGGTGTTTTGATTTTCAGCGTCTTTTGTCACGGTGGCATCGAGACCTATTGTGTAACGTCGGGGTTGTGCAACCATGATACGGCAACTTCGTTTTCAATTTGTCATGCCGAGCCTATGAGTTTTCTGTGGACCTCTTCTTTTTTTCACTGTCTCGGCCTTGGCTTCTGATTCTAGGGCCGCTGCTTTGGGCCATCCTCCTTTGGCTTGATCGTCGCCGTCGAAAGCCCCGAAGGCTCCTCGTTGCCTGCGAAGCGCTTTTGCCACGCCTGGTTCCTAAGCGTCAACAACGGGCCCAAACACGCTGGACCCTCGACCTCATTCTCCTCCTAAGCATCGCCTTTCTCGCCTCGTTGATCCTCGCAGGGCCTAAAACGTCGACACTGGATAAAACTCCAAATTTGAAGTTGATCGTATTTGAACGGGGTCTCTCAACGATGGCCGGTGAGCGCTTGGCCAGGCTCAAAAATTTATTGCTTGAAGAGGCGAAGTCCTGGCCGGAAGAGACCCTTGTTCAGCTTCAGCTAAATCCAGCGGGTTCAGAGAAAGCTTGGAGCGGAAAGGCCGGCGAATTGGGCGAGGTTGTGAGCAGGGTCGCATCGCTGCCGTACGACTCTCCGATCAAGAGCCGTCTCGATCTCTTCCTGACTCTGCCTGGAGAAATCGTCCTTATCACCGATAAAAATCCCGGGCTTGATGCGTGGATGAAAAGCCGAGTTCGAGTTCTTGCCAAAGCTCGCCCCCTCGGAAATGTGTCCTTGCTTCGTGCAGGGGCTAAGACCTTGAATGAGAAAGAAGATCTGGTCCAAGTCACCGTTCAAAACGCCACATCCCAAACTCGCTCTATCACCGTGAGCTGTGAAACGATCAATGTTAAGACCCAAAAGCGCGGCCGAGTCGATCGGAGCGTTGAGTTGAAGAAGGGTGAGATTCGGGCTTTGTTTCAAACGGTTTCGCGAGACTGCGATGAGCTACGCTGGACTCTGGAGCAAGTTTCTCACAGCGCTAAGGAAGATCGGTGGGAATGGGATGCGCTGGATGCGGATAACGAGCAGATCTTGATTCGGCCGTTTTTAGAGGAGAGACGAGTCCGTGTTAGCGGTGAAGTTCCTTATGAGTTGATGAGGGCGTTGAGCGCCATAGATGGAGCCCGAGTCGAGGAAGGGCCGCCCCTTGATGGAGTTTTTTCGATCGTCTCGGGTGCTGTTCCCGACCCGCTGACAAGCCCGTGTTTGCTTTTGTTGGTGCCGAAGGCGGGGGAGAATTCTCTGGACAGCCCGTCGACTTTATCGTGGATCCCGAGAGATGGTTTTCTCCTTCATGCTTTCGAGACGCCGACGGTGGCGAAGGCGAGGGTCGGGCCGCCATCGGGATTGGGAGAGTTAAAGCCCCTGTTGGTCACTAAGGACGGCGAGATCTTGTTGGGTCTTCGAGGCCAGGGGCGATCCTTCCTCGCCTATTGCGGTTTCTCTCTGGAGAGCGCAGAGACTGATTGGAGCCAGCAGGCATCCTTTCCACTCTTCTTCCATAGTTTGCTCAAGGCTGGTGAACTCGATTCACGAAGTCTCAAGAGTTGGCCTGCAGGAACTCTGCTTCGCGGGTTGCATGACTGGGCTGGCCCAGGAGACGTGAAATGGGGCTTTGATGGAGAGACGCCGGAGCAAGCTTCGAGTTCAAAGAGCGTGGTCTTCGCACGTGTAGGGATTTTTCGAGCCAGGTCGGAGGACGGACGGGAGCGGCGCTGGGCGGTGTCTGTACGGCCCAAGGTTGAAGATTTCTTGGAGGGCTTTGAGGCAGCCAGTGAAGGGGCTGGAAAAAAAGTAAGCGTCGATAGGGAAAGAGAGGAAAGCGGGGAAAAAGGACCCGCTTTTTTTGCCTTGTTATGCATCCTGCTGCTCATCACTCGCAGAATGAATGTGTTAAAAAGCGGGGCTGAAGGCGCTTAGACCTTTTTAAAGGGGTTTTCGATGAATCTTTTAAGTGGGTGGTTTGTTCCTTTGTTATAGCCGGGTCCGTGCGTATAATCTCGGCGATTACCTTGTGAAAAGTTTCACGAGGTTTGTGACGGGGGAACTTCCCGGGTGGAAACACCGGTGAAGAGTAATTGGGTAAAGGCTCTGTAGGATGCTTGAAGACTACATCTCCATTGTTATTTTCGCGGGTATCTTCATGATCATAGCCTCGGCTATGTTGGCGATATCTGTATTCTTGGGCCCCATCAACAAAGGGGGCCGAGTAAAAGGGGAAGCCTACGAGTGCGGTATGGAGCTCATCCAACCCAATGCTCGCGAGCGCTATACAATCCCGTTTTATCTCGTTGCGATCCTGTTCATACTTTTTGACGTTGAGACGGTCTTTTTGCTGCCCTGGGCGGTCGGATTTCAAGATCTGGTTCAGGGCCCCATGGGCGCGTTTTTGGTGGTCGTTGAGGCCCTTGTTTTTGTCGGCATCTTGGTGCTCGGCCTAATCTATGTGATATATCGCGGAGGTTTGGAATGGGATTAGAAGATCTACTTCCACCGTTCTTTGCCACGAAGCTCCAGACACTACTTAATTGGTCGCGTAAGAACAGCCTGTGGCCAATGCCATTCGGCACCGCTTGCTGCGCCATTGAATTGATGTCGACTTTGTCTTCTCGTTACGACCTCTCTCGCTTCGGCGCAGAAGTGTTGCGTTTCTCGCCTCGGCAGTCCGACCTTTTGATCGTCGGTGGCCGCGTTTGCGTGAAGATGATGCCGGTTCTCCAGAAGATTTATCTTCAGATGCCGGAGCCTAAGTGGGTTGTTTCTATGGGGGCTTGCGCCTCTTGCGGTGGAGTTTTCGATACTTACACCATGATTCAGGGAGTGGACCAGTTCATTCCTGTGGACATCTACATTCCAGGTTGTCCTCCTCGCCCAGAAAACGTGATCGACGCGTTACAGATGCTCCAAGAGCAAATTGGCTCGGGTAAGAAGTAAGGGAGCGAGATAGTGAGCGAAGAGAAGAAGGACGTCGAATCGAACGATGAGAAATCATCGGACTTCGACATCGATCCGAATCCCAAGCAAGAGTGGCAAACTCGCGAAAAAGTCATGGCCGAAAAAGTGGCTGAGCGCTTTGAGCTTGATGCCCCCGTGGTTTTTCGTGGTCAATATGAGTTTACCGTTGAGGCGAGCCGCATTGTGCAAATCCTCCGGGAGCTTAAAGAAGACGAAGAGTTTGCATTCAATCGCCTGACAGACGTCACGGCCGTAGACTACTTGAAGCTTGAAGGCTACGAGGAGCGTTTCGCGGTCCTTTACTTCATCTACTCATACGAGCACAAGACCCACTTGCGACTACGCGTCTGGGTCGACGAAGACGATCCGCGCCTGCCGACTGTTTCTGGTGTCTTTGGCGCCGCAAACTGGGGTGAGCGAGAGGTTTACGACATGTTTGGGCTTGAGTTTATTGGGCATCCCAACCTCGAGCGCATCCTTCTGCCTACAAACTTCGGTTCCTTCCCTCTCCGCAAGGATTATCCGCTGCGGGGTCGAGGAGAACGAGACGACTTCCCCAGGTTACGTCGGGGTGAGAAGGAGGATCTGTAAATGGCTGACTTGAAAGCAACAGGCTTAACCTCAAAGGGCAAAATCCCTACGGAACCGTTCGGAGATCGTGCGATCTCCTTCGAGCCTGAGCCCGGTCTCGGCGAAGGCCGCATGATCCTCAACTTTGGTCCTCAGCACCCCGCCACACACGGCACCTTGCGCCTGTCTTTGGAGCTTGAGGGTGAGATCATTGTCTCTGCGAAGCCTGATATCGGCTTTCTTCATACGGGCTTTGAGAAGCTCGGTGAGAATCGTAATTACAACCAGTTCATCACCGTCACCGACCGTATGAACTACATGAGCGCTATGTCCAACAATGTTGGCTTCGCCCTCGCCGTCGAAGAGCTGCTCGAAATCGAAGTCCCGCCCCGTGCGCAGGCTATTCGATTGATCATGGCAGAGCTGTCACGGATCTCTGACCATATTCTTTGCGTCGGCCTTCAAGGTATGGACCTTGGGGCTTTCAGCGTCATGCTTTGGAGCTTTATCCAGCGTGAGAAGCTCTACGACGTCTTCGAATTGACCTCCGGTGGACGCCTCACAACGAGCTACACTCGCGTTGGAGGATTGGCCTACGATCTACCCGACGGGATTATTCCTCGAATCAAGGCCTTCCTCGCCAAGGTGCCTGAGATCATCGACGAAGTCGAATACATGCTCAGCCACAACCGTATCTTCATTGATAGAACTCAGGGCATCGGCGTTCTGACCAAAGAGAACGCGATCAGCTATGGCGTCACAGGGCCTATGGCTCGCGCTGCGGGAGTCGATCACGATTTGCGTCGCGATCGTCCATACATGGGTTACCAAAACTACGACTTTGACGTTCCGGTCAAAACTGAGGGCGATGCTTACGCCCGGTATGAGGTGCGCGTTCAAGAGATGCGAGAGAGTCTAAAGATTCTCGATCAGGCGCTTGATAACTTGCCTTCCGGTCCGGTCAACTGCCTCGGGGGCAAGGTTCGCCTTCCCGGGAAAGACGAAGTTTACACCAAGATGGAGTCTTTGATTCATCACTTCATCTTGTCGATGCCTGGTCATGGTTTGGAGACGCCGAAGGGTGAGATTTATCACGCTACGGAGAGTCCAAACGGTGAGCTTGGGTGGTTTCTCGTGGGCGATGGAACTTCGATTCCTTATCGCGCCAGAGTTCGTCCTCCGTCGTTTTACAACTACTCGGCCATTCGGACGATGATTGAGGGAAAACCTCTCGCTGACATCGTCTCGGTTTTGGGAAGTTTGAATGTCATCGCTGGAGAGTTGGATCGGTAAGGGTTTCATGGCAGACAAAGATAAAAGCCCTGAGGGCACCACAACCAAAGAGAAGTTGAAATTCAGCGATAAGACGATGGCTGAATTCGAGACTTTGGTGACTCGCTACCCAGAGCGCCGTGCGGCCTTGTTGCCGACGCTTCGCTTGATCGAGCGAGAGTTTGGAAATATCTCCGACGACGGTATGGTCCTGGCCGCTGAGTTAATCGGCGTCAGTCCGGCCTATGTTATGGGTGTTGTGACCTTCTACACTCATTACCTGCGTCCTAGTGACGGTAAATACGTCATTGAGTTATGCCGGACCTTGCCCTGCGCGCTTCGGGGCGCAGATAAGCTTGCAGATCACGCCTGCAAGAAGCTCGGTCTCGCTTTAGGAGAGACCTCCGAAGATCGTAAATTCACAATTAAGAGTGTTGAGTGTATCGCCGCTTGCGGCTACGGACCCGCCATGCAGTTGAACGGGACCTACCACGAACACCTGACTTTCGAGAAATTCGACGAGATAGTGGACGGCCTCGAATGAGCAAGGCAAAAGCTAGACCCAGACAACAGAAACAACCCTACGGGGACAAAGACATCGTGGTGATGTTGACGCACGTTGACGATGCGGACTCCCACACTTTGCCCCACTACAAGGGACGCGAAGGCTACACCGCCATCAAAAAGGCGTTCGACATGGAGCCCGGAGACGTGACCAATATGGTCAAGACCTCTGGTCTTCGAGGACGTGGTGGCGCGGGCTTCCCGACAGGCTTTAAGTGGGGCTTCATCCCTCCCCAAGAGAAGAAGCCTGGACCCCGCTACGTCTGCGTCAACGCCGACGAGTCAGAGCCGGGCACCTTCATGGACCGCAAGCTCATGGAGTGCGATCCTCACCAGGTCATCGAAGGCATCATGGTCTGTTGCTGGGCCATCGGCGCCCACGACGCCTATATCTACATTCGCGGTGAAATGATGCTCGGCGCTGAGCGGCTCAACGAAGCCATCAAAGAGTGCTACGACGACGGAATCCTCGGGGAAAAAGCCCTGGGCAAAGACTTCCGCATCGATATCACCGTTCACCGGGGCGCGGGTGCTTATATCTGCGGAGAAGAGACGGGATTGATCTCTTCGCTTGAAGGAGGCCGGGGCTATCCGAAGCTGAAGCCGCCTTTTCCTGCGATTGAGGGAGCCTGGAAACAGCCGACCATCGTGAATAACGTGGAGACGCTGGCGAACCTGCCACACATGATCAATAAAGGCCTCGATTGGTATCAAGGATTAGGAACTCCGGCTCAGCCCAAGAGCGACAAGTTCCCTCGCGGCCGCCTCGGCAGTCGCGGTCCTAAGTTGGTGTGTCTGTCCGGACATGTCAATGAGCCAGGGCTCTACGAAATCGAGATGGGGACCTCCCTCAAAGACATTATCTACGGTAAGAAATACGGCAACGGCATACTCGGTGGCCGTGAGCTGAAAGCCGTCGTTCCCGGTGGGTCTTCCATGAAGATCCTCAGGGCTGACGAGATTGATGTTCCCTTCTGCTACGACGCGCTCATGGATGCAGGAACCTCTCTTGGAAGCGCCGGAATCATCGTCATGGACGAGACCACCTGCATGGTCAACGCACTCCTCAATCTCATGCGCTTCTACGCTCATGAGAGTTGCGGCCAGTGTACTCCTTGCCGTGAAGGCTCAGGCTGGATGAAGAAGCTCGTCTGGCGCATTGAGCATGGTATGGGCAATGCTGACGACCTCGATATGATTAATTCCATTGCCGAC
>JARGOJ010001274.1 GCA_029210225.1 Planctomycetota bacterium | reverse complement strand
ATCCTCTGGATTTTCATCGAGCGGGCGAATATAGAGGTCTTTTAGTCTCGCCGGTAAGAATCCAATGTCTTGGAAGTAGCCGGGAGTTTGAGGTGTCCCCATGATGATGTCGCGCAAGTTCTGGAAACTGACTTTGGCAACATCTTTGCGCGACTTTTCCGACGCGTCTCCAAAGAGGGGGATAAGTACACTGGAGAGGCCGACCAGGATAAGGATGGTTACAACAAGCTCGATCAGCGTGAGTCTTGATTTCAATCGAATCATCCAAGGTCGGCCCTTCCCAGTAAATGAGTGACTAAGAATCACTCAGTGGATTCAAAGTATTCTTCGAGGTGCTTGTTAGCTCCGGCGAGATCACCGTCGTCGAGACCGGCGACAGAGACGAGGACAGCCTTGCCATCGGTGTCTCCAGAGACTTTGTAAATGGCCACCCAACGAGCGTAGGTCAGAGAAGGCTGCCCATCGGCGCCTTCAGGGAAGTGAATGGGAGCGTCGACCATTGTTGAGCCGATCATTTCGCAGGTTTCACCGACTCCGAGAGCGACGTAGTCATTGGTTGCATCGCCATCACCATCAGGATCGCTCGAGAGACCTAAAGCCGCGGCTCCAGCCGCGTTTAGGAAAGCGATATTGACGGCGGCGCCTGCGGTTGTCTGGACGCCGGTCTCTGCACCAAAAGTCGCGTTGTCCGCTGCATTATTGATGTTGCTGAGAGTCGTGATTCCCGCGTTGCTAAGGTTTGAAGCGCGGTTGGCGTAGGCGGCATTGCCTCCACCCGTTCCTGCGTCTTGAATCGCAAAGTGGTTTGGAGTGCCCAATGAAGTGGCAAGCGCCGTGGTTCCATCACCCGTGAGAGAGTTCAAGTTGTTTGGCTGGCGAAGCTTGGTGGCCTCGAAGAGGGTGATTGCTTTTGATATTTCAACCGCATTATCAGCACCAGCTGCGCCGTGGGCCCGGGTTGAGAAGTTTTGGAATTGAGGAACGAGCACTCCGGCTAAAGCCACGAGGACCAGGAGTACAACGACGAGTTCGATGAGTGTTAATGCGCTTTTTAGACGTCTCATAGAGCACCAGAATTTTCTTAATAAGCTAGGATTTAACAATTATGACAAAGCATTATCACGAGCGTTGATTATCACTCTAGTATGAAATAGCTGTCAATCAAAAAAGTCGACTTCATCTATCAAAGCGTTTGTTCCTCTTCCCTCTAACGAAATCAGAACGGTCGCTTAACTTCTCTGAAAGATCGACTTCGTGACCAGAAGCCGGCTAAACACGCCAAAGAACATGAGGAGCAGGCTCCTTTACTCAGCCACGAAGCGATATTGATACATCGTTATCAATAACTAATCCAGAGGGAAATTGAGATTTTTCTTCCTCAAGAATTTCAAGGCTCCGACTTATTTGTGAGGATAGGGCCAGCGAAAGGCTTGCTGTCTGTGGAACTCATTCCAAACTCATCCTCTGCCGCCGTGATCTGGGTCATCGACGATACCCCCGCCAATCATAGGCTCGTGGAGCGATCACTGCCCCCCAGTGATGGCTCCTACAAACTCATCAACTACCACTCAGGGCAAGATGCCCTCGATGAGCTAGAGGTCTTCCTCTCCGATTTTGAGGGGGCTGCACACCTCCCCGACGTCATCTTCATGGACTATTATTTAGGAGAGACCAACGGCGGCCAGGTGACGGTCACCCTCCGCAAGCTCTTCGATGAATACAAGCTCCAAGGCCCCTACATCATCGGGCATTCCTCGATGTATTCCTGCTCCGAGGTCATCAAGACCCTCGGGGGAGACATCGCGATCACGAAGAACCCACGGAAAGAGAAGTCTCGGGATATCGTGAGCCTCTTCCCCGACCTAAGCTCTATCGCCCTCTTCGCCGGACGTGGACGCCAACGAATCCCCCAATAAGAAATCACCAAATCCCGGGTCGGGTGGACACATGGCCGGGCGCCCGGTGGCGTCGACCCCTACATGGCCATTCATATGACCCAGGGCCCACAGCAACGCGAAGGAAATCACCAAATCCCGGGCCGGGTCGACACATAGGTCGACCCCTACATGGCCATTCATATGACCCAGGGCCCACAGCAATGCGATGGGCCCGTAGGGACAGACCCTGTGTCTGCCCTAGGATTTGGTGTCTGCCCTAGGATTTGGTGTCTACCCTCGGATTGATTGTGCACCTGGATTAATTGTTCGCCGGGGAATCAAATCAAATCCAGGGCAAAC
>JARGOJ010000160.1 GCA_029210225.1 Planctomycetota bacterium | reverse complement strand
GCTCTGCTCGGAGAGAGTGGGTTGGTTGAGGTCGGGGAGTCGGAGCTCTACATGATGGGGCTCCAAAAATTTCGCTAAATGAACGCCTTTTCTAGAAAGCGGGCTCGATGCGTAGCCGTGGAAGTATGCAAATTGAACCATGTCGTTCAATCCTCTCTGTTTAACTGGGATAGAAGCTCAATAGCGTCGATTTGTCGTTGCTTGGGGGAGAAGTGAGACAGCGCCGTTTGAAGGGCTTGCTCACCGCGTTTTCTAGTCGCGTCCCGGTTCTCGATGGCCTCAGAGAGTGCATTCGACCACTCTTTTGGGGTCCTCGCAAGCGTCAAGCCTGGGCCGGTTTTCTCCGCAGTGAGATAAGAGGGCAAAGGTGAGGCGAGAGTCGGGACCCCCACTAAGGCAGCCTCTAGGAACTTCACCGCGCTCTTCCCCTGGTTGAAGGGCGATCCCAATGTAAACGGCGCGAGGTTTAGATCCCAGGTCGCGAGGCGTCCTGGTAACTCTTCCCAATCGAGCCACGCTTCCCTATCGATTTTCTGTGAGTGAGCGGTGATCGTGCCAGTGAGTGATAGAGGGCCAATGATAGATAGCCGTATATTCGAATGTCGGCCGAGGGTCTCCGCGACGACATCGCTGATGCTACCGAAATCATGGTCATGGGTTGGGGTTCCACTGGCGTAGCCGATGCGAAAGGTCGTTAGGCTCTTGCTTGAAAGATCCCGAGCTTTTCGGGACAGCTCACCGAGCTTGACACTGTAGCCATTCCTGAAGACAAAGACACGCTTTAGACCTTGGGCGAGCATGCGCTCTCTGAGGAAATCTGTGGACGCAAGGCCGAAATCGCAACCCTTGAGCATGTCTCGGTGGCGCTTCAAGTCTCGATCGTTGAGGTAGACAGCTTGGCTGTTTCCTTGTTCGCCATTCTTGGAGTCAGGGTCGCTTCGATTATTCTCAAAGACCAGGTAGTCGTCACATTCGTAAACGGTTTTAAGCCCCTGTTTACGCGCATCATCTCTTAGTTTCAGAGACGCATTGTCAGCAGGAACCCGCTGAAAGATCAGTCCGTCCACGCTTTGGAGGATGGCGTTTCGCTGAGATTTCAGCCGCGAATCCTGGCTTTGAAGTATGGCGACTCTCGCCCCGGCAGATTTCAGATAGCTCGCCAGGTGATCGGCTCGATAGCGACGACTCGCGCCAGGGCAACCGGAAACGATGAGCCAACGAAAGCCCTTTTTTCCGGCGGCTAGGTCCTGGATATCGAGAGTTTCTGGCCCTCGCCAAGAGAGCAACAAGCGGGATTGTTTGCGAAGCCAGTGCCAAGCGCGGTTACGCAAGGAGCCTGCAGGAGAGAGCTGCTGTCTCCAGGAAGTCCGGGGTGGTTCCGGGCTCATAGGGGGCTCCGCGTTGTTAATGGCGAGCGGTGAGGTGGCTGAGAAAGCGTTCGAGAGCGGCGGTGAGGAACTTCTTGAGGTGGCTCTTCTCGACGCCGACCTGGGCGCTGATTTCTCCGGCAGAGAGACCTTCAAAGAAAAAGAGTTCCAAGACAAGTTGATCTCTCGCTGGGAGTTCGACGATTTCTTCCCGGATGCTAGCACGGAGGGGCACGTCTTCGAGTTGTGCGGCTTCCATTTCTCCGGACATTTTGCGATAGCGCTTTGAAACCCGTGTTCGTTTGAGGGTTAGTCGACGGGCAATCATAGCGAGCCACGCGGGGATGTTTGCCTCGGCCCCGACGCGACGGAGGCGGCGTTGGTCGTCTTCGAGGAGGCTGCTGAAGACTTCAATGGTGAGCTGATCGGGGTCGAGAGGGACGCCGATGACATTGGGGATGAGTTCCACGATTTCGGTGATAACGGCGCGGGTGTTCGCTGAGTGCTTATCTACAAAGCTATTCCAGGCGTCTGCATCACCTTCAATACACTGCGCGATCAGTTCTAAGTCATTCATAGCTCTAGAAGAATACCAAGTCCGGGTGAATCAAGAGAATCACAACTTTGCGGGAAAATGAAAGAAGTTTGTGACAGTTCTCCCCTCTGACGCGACAACTCTATATCATTGTGAAACGTGGAAATTTGTAAAGGGTTTCCGGAGACGCTGTAAGTCAGTGAGTTTGTCTGGGAAGAGATTTTGGGAGGATCTATGAAGCGAACGTATTTAATTCTGATCGCCGCCGCCTCGGGGCTGGGGTTTTGGTCGTTGCAGCCTGAAAAGACTGTGGCTGACGAAGGGACCGTGACCTCGACGACTCGAACCAAGGCCGTCGCGACCGCCCGTATGATCGATGCCCGCATCGACCAGGCGATTCGCAAAGCAGGTCTTGAGCCTGCGCCTCAGGCAGGAACCTCAGAGATTCTTCGCCGCCTTTCTTTAGACCTCAACGGAACCATTCCGAGTTCTCAGACGGTCGTAAAATTCAATAAATCTCGCAAGAAAGACAAGTTGATCCAAGTGATCGACGCCATGTTGGAAGACAATCGCTTCAACGAGCATTGGTCCAACGTTTTGACGTCGGCTTGGGTTGGACGCAAGCGTCGCAGGAACTCCGGTTACTTCCGCGCTTACCTCAAGGATAAGCTCGCCAAGAAGACACCTTTTGACAAGTTAGTCCGGGATGTTCTGACCGCAAAAGGAGCCGTCGACGACAATGGCGCGTCTTACTTCACTTTGCGCTGGGATACTCAGCCCACAAACGTGGCCGCCCAAAGCGCCCGCGTTTTTATGGGACTTCAGATTCAATGCGCTCAGTGCCACGACCACCCATTTTCTGAATGGAAGCAAGAACAGTTCCACCACTTCGCCGCTTACTTCTCGCAACTCCGTCGCGGAAACAAGAAAAAAGGCGACCAGAACATTCCTCTCGTGAACGACGGTCAGAAGCGTCCTTACCGTTACAAGCTGAAGAGCACGGGTATGGACAAGACCTTTAACCCGAAGTTCCTCTTCGAGTTTGACAACGCCGATGAAGTCAGCTCTGCGAGCCGCCGTTCAACGGTTGCCGGTCTCATGACTCACCCAGAGAACCCCTACTTTGCGCGCATGACCGTCAACCGCGTCTGGAAAACTATGTATGGACGGGGTTTAGTCGAGCCCGTTGAAGACCTTGAAGGCAGCGCTGGCTATCACCCCATGTTGCTTGAGTTTGTGGCTCAAGACTTTATCGCGAGCGGTTACGACCTCCGCCACCTCATCCGTTCTATTGCCCTCTCGAGAGCCTATCAGCGAAGTTCAAAGCGCCCGGCGTCTCAGAAAGACCCCGCTGCGGCCTTCGAAAAACTCGCCGGATCGAAAAATATCGAGAAGCGTGAGGCGGCTGCTATCCGTGCTCAAGAAGAAGTTTGGCTCTTCGGACGCGCATCACTTCGCGCTCTCACTCCTGAGCAAATCGCTGACTCCCTGCTGCGGGCCACTGTTCCTTCTGTAGAGGGCATGCAAGAAGACGATAAGTATATGGAGAAGTTCACCAAGCTTCGCGGCAATCTCGTTCGTCAGTTTGACCAACTTTACGACGAAGCCGAAGCAGCGAACCCTGATGCCTTCGACGGAACCATTCCTCAAACACTCATCATGTTGAATGGCAAGTTCGTCAACGAGGCCATTAAGCCTCAAAAAGGCACCATGATGGCCTACATCCTCCAAGGCAGCAAATCGCCGAAAACTGTCATTTCAACGATTTTCCTCGCCGTCCTTAGCCGTAAGCCTACGAAATCAGAGCTGCGAAAGTTCACGGGTTACATTACTTCAAGAGGAGCCAATAATCAGACCTACGAAGACCTCATGTGGGCCTTGATTAACTCTTCAGACTTCCTCATGAACCACTAAGTGGTTCATGCTGAATCACTAGGTTCATGCTGAATCACTGATCCAGCGTAGAAGTCAAGAAACAGAGAGCGGGCGCTTCGACATAGTCGGGGCGCCCGCTCTCTGTTTTTCATGGCAGCTGAGCCCCGCACTTTCACGGCGCGGTCAACGGCCATATAGCGGGTGCGAGCAAGAATCCAAGACTCTCCTCGAAAGCCCCTTGCAGGCCGAAATTGAGCGCATTGGCCCTCACAATGAGGGTCGGGGAATTGACGAAGGCAAGGAAATCAAGGCGCAGAGAGTCGTTCAACGACCGAGAAGCAGCCCTTCATCGTCTCTGTAGGCGACATGAATGGGTGACTTATTCTCTAAGGTCTAGTTGAGTGAATTAGAGGGGAGAAGGTTGCGTTTCTTTGCGCTTAGGAGCCGCTTTGGATTGAACCTTCTTTGATTTCTTAAGCTCGGACTTAATAACGATGACAATGCCGTCGATGGTCTTCACGATGTCGGCTTGCATAGAAAGAGTCACACGGCCGAGGTCACCATCTTTTAGAAGCTGGCCGAGGTCTCTCAGGTCGCTTGAGAGCTCTCCAAGAATGATTGGGAAGGCCACGTTGGATTCTTCGTCGCCGATCAACTCAAGGGCCTCTAAGACCCTATCAGAGAGCTGAAGTTCCCCTGGGTGACGCTGGCTCTTGGAATCGGCTAACTGTCTAGCCAGAGATTTGATTTCTTCAGGAGCCAGCTCACCCGCACGCTGCGCTTGAGCGAGGTCTTTCGTTTGAGAGTTGATCGTCTTCTGCCGGCGTAGAACGCCATTAAGCTGCTTCACCAGGCTCTCTAACACTTCGCGATTCTCCTTAGTCTTAAGGTGAACCACATAGGACCCAATATGTTTTTGGGCATTTGAGAGGTGAGCCAAGGCAAAAGAGATAGCTTTGACTGATTGTTGGTAAGAGCCAGGAGTTAGTGTTGAGAGCGCGAGTTTCTGTTGTTGTGAACCGCGATCAAGGCGGTGAAGGGCGGAGATAACATCCGATAAGAGTCGACGCTCCAAAGCTGACTGTCCGTTCAGACCGTTGTTCTCGTCGGTTTGAACAATGTTTAGGAGGCTCTTAGATATAAGAACGACCTGCTCCATTTGAGAGTTGAGCTTTCGCTGAGCTTTATGAATTTTAGTAAGAGAGCTGAGGTCTTTGAGATCGGCTCGCCCTTCGAATTCCACAAGCTGTTTTCGAATCTGGGTTTGTGATTGAAGCCCATGTCCAACTCGTCGATCCAAGAGTTCGAAGAGCAGGCGCTCGTTCCGACCTTGAAGAAGTTGAACGAAGCGGGCGTTGATCGGCAAGTTCTTCAGAACCGCTGAAGCGCTCGTTGCCGCCAAATGAAGGCTCGTCGTCGCGAGCGTCAACTGTTTGGTGGGAGTTTGATCTTTGAGGGGCGTCACATCGGCATCGTTTGCAAAGGCTGGTAAACACAGCGTCAGGCTAAAGAAGCCGACACAGCCTAAACTCAATATTGGCCGATTCATACTGTCCCCGATCGTGACGGATTAGGTCGATAAGGAATGATCGGAAGAAGAACTCTCAACAGCCTTCCAACCATTTTGGATACTCAACCGTAACACCCGAACAACACATTCGTCCCGCAAAATCTGTCCATTTGTCACAGAATTGTTCGAGATTGGCCGTAAACAGGTTCTATACAAGGGATTTGGAGGAAGGCACAAAAACTAAATCGTATTACTCCTCTAAATTGACAAATTTGCCCCCGTAGCGAGTGTTAAATCGACGTTCGTTGAGATTAAAGGTCAGCTTCTTGTAGGACACCACAGACCCCCTCGAAGAGTAGACGCCGGTTCCTCGGTTTTTTGTAAACTCGGTGTTGCTGATTAGGACTTCGCTCTCATCCGCGTAAAGGCCGTGACCTCTGTTCCCGCGGATCTTCGAGTCTTCCAAGACAAGCTTGCTCTTCTCGGAGATTTCCATGCCGTGATACCCGTTCAAGAAAACCTCACAGTTCCTCATAGTCAAGTGTCCTCCATAGGAATGGATGCCGCGCTTTCGCTTGATTCCATTGTGATGAATTTGACATTTTGTGAGAACCGCCGTGTTCTTATCCCCTCCTCCCTTAAGCAAGTATCCTTCTTCCTTACTATAGGACAGCTCACAATCCGTCGCCTCCAAGGTCGAATTTTCCCAGGTGTAGAAGGCGCGTTGATTCCTTGAGAACGTACATTTCCTGACGCTCGCGGTTCCTCCCGCAAAGATCCAGAGTCCCATCTCTTTGTTGTCGCTGATGGTGCAATCGCTCATCGCAACTTTGGCTCCCGGTCCCTGGACAACAACCGCGCCTTTCCCACAGCTCTCTATCACCGTCGATTCCATGGCTAAGCTCGATTTATTGCCTTCATTGATCGAAACAACGCCCACCCCACCGCCATACTTTGAGCTGAAATAGCAATGATCGATGAACGCCTTGCCAGACGACACTTTTATCAACTGCATGTTCGGTAAACCCGTTTCTCCTCCCATTGAGAAAGAGAGCCCAGAGAGCCGGCAATGCCTCGAATCGATGGTGAAACAAGACCCCTTCGGACCAACAAGACGGTATTTCTCTCGAGCTTTAGGATCACCACGAATCTCCACATACTTCGAGACCGGCATGTTCTCGACAGTGTATTCTCCTGGTTCAAGTTGAATGCGCCCCCTAGCGTCATTCGCAATGCTCTCGTAAGCCGATCCGATGCTCTTGTAGCGCTCTTTCGGGCCAACCCTCAAGGTTGGATCGCGCTGCACATAAACGATGAACGGCGGTGAGACATTCCCTGCCGGATCAACAACCGTCAGTGAGAGCTTGTTCGGTCCCACCTTGACCGGCACGGAATAACGAAAGTCCCGAGACTTGACCAATAAATCGACTGCCCCTTTAACTTTCAAAACACAGCCCGCTTCGGAGAGCTCTCCGGTCAGCACCGCAAAGGAATCAAAGGTCCGGGGCAATTTTTTGGGCGCGGTGATGACTGCAGGGTCTTCATCAAATCGAATCTGTGTTTCAAAAGCACTGCTGCGATTCCCCCCCTTGTCAACCGCAATAAATTTGATCTTGTTCTGCGTCTCCGACAATTTGAGAGTGAGACGAAACGCTCCCGATTCGTCGACCTTTGACCGCACTGTCTTTGAGCCAACCTTTGCGACAACATAATCGGGCGACTCGTCCTCAACCGTCCCCTCAATCCTCAGCTCACGAGCGTTCACAAGTTTGGGAATCGGTGGCAACTTGAGAACTGGAGCGTCGCGGTCCTGGTTCATCCAGATGAGGAAGAAGGCAAGCGCTACAACGATGCCAATGTTAACGACGACCAATCCGCGGAACACGTTCTTCTTCACTGCAAAGAACTGATCGGGCTCGTCCAAGCGCTCAACAAAGGACCGCATGTCAATTCGGTTCGCACTCTCACGAATGAGCGCGGACGCAATCAGACCATCGAGCCAAGGAGGGACATCGTCATTGACTGAACAAACGGACTCGGGATTATGTGTCATCAAAGCTTTATAAATATTGACGAGGCTCGCGCCTTTGTAGGGAGCCTGTCCACTGACGCAGTAATAGAGCGTTGCTGCGAGACCCCAAGCATCGGTGTGAGCGCCAATTTCGCCAAAGTGACTCCCCTTCTCCAGCTGCTCGGGAGCCATATAGGCAGGGGTTCCCATGACCTCACCGGTTTTAGTAAGACAAATCTCTCCGTCCTCACCCTCAACAAGGGTCGCACGATCTTGTTTCACCAAACCAAAGTCGACGAGGACCGGGCGATCGACGCCACCGTCTGGGTCATTCTCGATGAGAATATTCTCCGGTTTCACATCGCGGTGGTAGATGCCTTTGTCATGACAAGAAATCAGCGCCTTTCCGATCATGCCCAGCATCTGACAGCTCCAATCGTAGTCGGGAACCCGACTGTGAAGCTTCATGTAATCCTTAATGTATTGCTTGAGCGAAACTCCTCGTATGAGCTCCATGGCAAAATAGGGTCGACCGGCGTTTGTTCCCTGATCGTAGAGACGGACGATATTTGGATGGTCGACGAGAGTCAGGCTTTGAGCTTCCCTCTCAAACCGCTCGACACTCTCGATACTAGGATCCTTAGCCAGCATGAGTTTGAGCGCGACCTCGGCGTCCTCCGGCTTATAATGCGCTCGGAAGACAACGCCCATACCTCCCCGGCTAATTTCCTCGTGCACCACAAAGTCACCGAGCTGCTCAAGCTGAGCCTCAATAACCTCTCCAGAATCCCCCTGAGACGTATCCCACGAAGGACTCAAAGACGCCGATTTATTGGATGCCGTCGAGTGAACCAAAGCATTCATGGGGTTTGACTGCTGGACTATGCCTGAAGAATTCACGGGATTCACGGGCATAACAGGATTCGAGTAGGCTATCTCCCCAGAACGCATCATGGGGGCCGCTGGAGGGATGGGCAACACACCAGATTGACCTAAGCCCCCCATATTCTGAGGGTAAGCTCCCGCTGCATAGCTCGCCTCTCCCGAGTGTTGGAGCTGGGGATGAGTCGGCGTGACCATGTTCTGAGCGTATGACTGGGCCGGGCTGCTGTTCCGCTGCAGCGGCGCCTCTCCGCTCCGTGGCAGAAGATTGGCTCCACGTTCGAACCTCATCGTGTTCGGGTCATTGTTCGTCGAGATATTTTGGGCCGGAGCTTGTTGCGGGGCTGGATTTGAAGGGGTCTCTGGCTCGCCCCCTTGATTTTGGTGACTCTCCCAAGCTTTATTGGCCTGCTCTTTAAGGTTTTCCAGAGCAGCAGCATCGAGATGGCCCCGAGCGAGGAGTAGCTCGGCGAGGTCTGAGCCTGCGGAACGTGTCTCGTGCCACAGGGGTGTGAGAACAGTCTCAGGCACAATTTTGCTGTGTAACAACCAGCGTGCGAGCCTCTCGCTTTCTCTCATACCCATGAATTCGTCCAACCTCTATATTTGTGACTGTTTTGATTCACTCCGACCATCCTAAAGGCAAAGCGAGAAAAGCGGGAGACTCTTTCCTTTGCCAGGAACTATTTTATCGCCGTTTATTCAAAAGACACGGCTCTATGGGGTTAAAGCTGTTGTTTAGAAGGGGAAATTGATAAAATTGTGCGACGTATGGGTCTACGAGGAAGCTGTGAAAAAGTTGATTCTTGACGAATTCCAAAGCCATTCATGGCTCCAAGAGTCGGCACAGTTTGATAACAGTGGAGAAGCCCTTCGGGTCCAACTTTCTCCATCTGTCGGCGAGCTTGACGATCTCAAGAACTGGCATCGGGTCAAAGACTTTTTTCGAGAACTCGCCCGCCCAAAGAACAGGGTCGATGTCGTCTTCCCAGAGGCCAGCTCCAACTCCATGACCGGAATCTGCCAAGAGTTGGCGGCCCAAGGCATGGTCCTCCTATCAATTGATCAGGAGAGCACGGATCAAGTAGTTCATTGGGTGGCCCGCTTTCATTTGGGCGATCGAACTCAGTCCGACGTGACTCCCCTCATTCTTCGCCGTTGCCGAGACGATCGCTCTTGGCCTCTGCTCATACAAAATCAGTATGTCCTCGGTCGCAGCCGGGAATCGAGCATCGTTCTTGAATCCATGCACGCGAGCTCCCAACACTGCTCGATTCGCTTCCGACGTCGGGCTGTAGGACTCGTTGACTTACAAAGCGCCGCTGGAAGTTATCTAGACAATCGCCGCGTCAAAAGAGCCGTCGTCGACGACTACGGTCTGATTTGTTTGGGTCGAAAGGAAACGGGGCACTATCTGGAAATGGAGCTCCGTGTCCCCAGCGGCGGCGCCGCATACCTTCACATTATCAGTGGGGAGAACGCCGGCCGGGTCATTCCTCTACTCAAACCAATCGTGGTGCTCGGCCGAGACCAGAGCTGTGATCAACGAATCCTCGCTCCCTATATCTCCCGCGCTCACCTTCGCTTCAGCCTTTTTGAAGACTGCTTCTTAATCGAAGACCACGCCAGCGCCAACGGAACAAGAATCAACGACCGCCCTATCGCCACCGATCGCATTGTCCCCGGAGACGTTCTGGAAGCCGCCGGGGAGAGCTTTGATGTGCTCGGGCCAACTATGGGTGCTGGAGTCATTACAAACACACGCCTGCGAATCGGCCACGCTGAATATCCGCTCAAGAATACAATCACGACCATCGGCAGCCATGAAACCTGTGACATTTCACTTCCAGAGTCAGGGCTTTCCCGCTTGCAAGCCCGCCTCGTTTGGGAAAAAGATGGGCGCTCTTTACGCCTCTATGATCTTGGAGGAGTCGCTCTCACAAAGGTCAACGGCGTTCGAGTGGGAGACACAGTGATTGCCAGCGGCGATTACATCCACTTTGGCGACATGGAAACACAGTTACTTGGGAGCGTTGAATCCGGATCAAAGAGCGAGGGAGGCAAGAAATGACATCGTTGTCCCTAAGCGACCTCGCCTTTGCCAAGATCGCTGTCCAAAAAGGAGCCGTTTCTTTCAAGGAGCTCGATCAGATCATCCAAGATGTGAACAATGGATTGGTCCTGCGCCGCGAAGATGAATCCCTCGGCCCCTACCTCGCTCGCACCGGACAAATTACAGTGCAGCAACTCTATGAGATTGCCCTCGAAGTGACGCCTTCTATCCAGAGCGATGATGGATCTAGAGACTCAAAGAAGCACAAAGTCGATCATCCCTTTGGCTTGATCTTGACCAACTTGACCGACCCTGACATAAAGGCTGAAGCGGCGATGCTCGTCGCTCAACTCCGCAACATTGCGCTCGATCAGGCGACAGGGCTTTGCAGCTCGTCGGTGGTCCCAGCCATGACACGCCTGTCTCGGGACGAAGCCGATAGCGCCAAAGACCGCTTTCACAAGATTGGCGTGGAGTGCCGAGTGATTAAGTGGAAGCGCAATCCGAAAGACAATAACGACTCAAGGCCAGGTTCCAAGAGGGTTCGAGTCATCTCCGGACGACAACCCGCCATGACGGACAGTGAGAATGTATCAACCGACATCAGTGAGCTGAGTCGAAGCACGTCCTCCCGAATGCGCCCTGTCTTCGTGACTCCGGAGAACGCGCCCAATCCCTTCGCCGAACCTGTTGAGACCTTCGACCAGGACCCTCTCGAAAACACGAACTCCATCAGTGAAGATTCGGTCGATTTCCTCGTGGTTGGCTCTAACGAGAGCGATGTTATTTTTCTCGAAGCCCCCGCGGATGACAACACCGCGACCGCAGTCACTGTCTTCTCCCAGTCGGCCTTAGACCCCGGCAATGATTCACTTCTTGCGAAACCGAAGAGACGGGTGAAAGCCAGCCCACGGCAAGAATCGTCCCTCGGGATCGACTCGGTGGTCGGTGGCTTTCGCCTCACCAAGCTTTTGGGGAAAGGCGGCTTCGCCAAAGTGTACCTTGGTGAGCATACTGTGCTCGGTCACAAGGCCGCTGTGAAGGTCTACAAAACAAGAGATAGCAAGCTTCTTCGGCGTATCACTCGGCGCGAAGCGACGCTCATCTCAAGGCTTCGCCATCCTCGCCTGGTGAGCATTCTCAACGTCGGGCAGGAAGCTGGCAGCTTCTTCATTATCATGGAATATGTCCCCGGGATTGCTCTTGGTCAGTATGTCAAAGACCATGGTCCGCTCAGTCCAAAGCGCGCTGCGACGGTCATTCGCGATATCGCGGAGGCCCTCAACTTCATTCATCGCAACGGCCTCGTTCACCGCGACGTCAAACCCTCCAACTTTCTTCTCGAAGACAACGGGCGGGCTCGCTTGCTCGACTTTGAACTGATTAAGTCGTTCTCAGACCAGCTCAACGAATCCCTCCCCGACGATGCGATCACTCAAAGCGGCCAACTAATCGGCACTCCCCGGTTTATGTCCCCTGAGCAAATCGACGACGTCCACACAATTCGTCCCACTAGCGACGTTTACTCCCTCGGAGCGGCTTTCTACTACATGATTACCGGGCGCCACCCATACAACGGCAAGAGCCTCATTCAAATCATCAAAGAGGTCCTCATCAAAGAGGCGCCACCCCCGAGCGAGTTTTGCGAAAATCTGCCGGCGTCCTTGGAGAGCTTCATTCAAAGAATGATGGATAAAGACCCGGCCAATCGCCCTCAATCCATGTCGGAAGTGATTGAGACCCTTGAGAAGCTGGACCTCGCCGCTCAAGCCCACGCCGAGCGTCCTGAAGCTCCTCCCACACGGAGAATGCGGCTGCCACGAACTTCAACCCGAGTCACAGGGGTCTATCGATTGCCCACCGACACGGTCTTTTTCGACGAAGGATCGCAGATCTCAAAGCCTATGTTCCCGAACGACGAGACCGAAACCGACGCCCAATATAAAGCGGTTCGTTATCGCGAAGACCTCGGGAGCACCATTGTTTCCAACGACTTGAACGTCGGTAAGATTAACAACAACACCGTCATTTCAAATCCGACCATGCTTGGTGACGAGCTCGACTCCGTCGTCATCGCGAAGAAATGGGAAGAGCTGAAGAACCATGAACGCGCCGCAAAGGAGCTGCTGCTCTC
>JARGOJ010001273.1 GCA_029210225.1 Planctomycetota bacterium | reverse complement strand
CTTTTTAGTAATGTAAGGGATATGAGTAGGTCTTCTGGCTTTAAGGTTAATAAAGCCAGTGAGGTTGGAGAGTTTGGAGAGGTTGGATTAAAGAAAGAGTTGAGTATAGAACAGAAGGCTGCAGTTGATTATATTTGTCAGGATAAGAATTTTAGAGCTATTGTTGGTTATGCTGGTACTGGTAAGACTCATATGCTAAGCAGTGCTAGAAAGATTTGGGAAAAGAGTGGTTATAGAGTCTCTGGCTTAACTTTATCTGGTATTGCTTCTCAAGGTAGGTGTCGAATCCATCGAGTAGGTTGTTGGGATCGAGCTTCGCATTGACCCAGAGTTTTTCAGCGGCGGCTTCGAGGGAGGGGAAGTAGTTCATGTGCCTTTGGATCATGTCGTTGACTTCTTCGCCAGGCAGCCGAATCTCCCCGAAGTCAGCGACGGAGCGCTCTGGACCCTCTAAACGATTGACCAAGCTCTCAATCGTCTCTCTTGAGGATCGGAACTTTTGATAGAGGAGAATCATGGCCTTCGCGAAGGATGGAGAGGTCGCAACGAGCTCCTTTAGCTCTGTGGAGTCGACGCCTTGATTCTCAAAGATCGGGTCGCCAAGGATTTCCGAGAGGTCGGATATTACAGGGCCGTCGTCTTGGGCCATGAACTCATCGAGGTTCAGACCAAATATCTTGCCGAGCTGAAAGAGTACGTTCGCGGTCAACGGGCGTCGGTCGTGCTCGATGAGATTGAGATAGCTCGGGGAGAGTCCGCGCTTAAGCGCCAAGTGACTCTGAGTGAGTTGAGCCTTCTGTCGCAGCGCACGAATCTTCGACCCTAGGGCTGGATTTTTCGCCATTGTGCCTGCCTTCCTGCCATCCCTTTTACACCTCGTTGACAAATTTACAAGCTTTATTTGTCAAGGCCGAATCCCTTAAATCGCTGAAAATAAAAGACTTCTGCTTGACTCGCTGCGTCATTTGTCAATAAATTAACAGTGTGATTGGACGAGAAAGGGAATTTTGAGGTCGGTTTTTACCGGCTTGATTGGAAGGCCCGGACTCGAAAATTGTCAAAAGGAGCAAAAGCCCTATTTCAGCGCTTTTGTGAGATTCGGCTCATAGGTCTCCCAGCCGTGAGCCCACGAAATCCTCTGGTTGCGGGACCAGGGGATTTCTCTTGTACGGAGCCCATAGCAGATAGGAGCTAGTCAGCGATAACCGTTGTATTGGCGAGGAGGTCATGAACACAACGACGCTCGTCAGTGAAAATGAAACAGGCGTCTATCATGCTGAAGAACGGGATGAAGTTGGCTAATAGGAAGGTGACACAGCTTCTAAGCAATACGGCTTGGACGAAGCCAGGGTTGTCGCCATCATGATAATTGACGATGCGAATTCCGAGCATCTTCTTACCGATGGTTTGGCCTTCCAAGGAGAGGAGGTAGTAGTTTTACGCAAGGACACCAAAGAAAAGCACGAGTAAAACGAGTAAGCCGCCAAGCAAGAATACTGGGTCGGGCTCCCGATTGGGACGCTTTTCAGCCTGGACGATCGCGATGATGAAGAGCGCAAAGCCAGGCATGATCGCAAAGAGGTAAATGAAGCTGTCAGCGATATGAGCCATGAAGCGTTGGCCAAGGCTGGCGAGAGGAGCCGTGTCGTGGTAATTCTCCCGCTTGGGCCGAGGCCTGGGTCTAGGACGACGATTTTTTGAACGATTGTCACGTTCGACATCGTTGTCGACTTCAAACTCATCACCGTTGTCATAGTAGCCCATATATTTGCCGTCTCCTGCTCGATTTGATTCCAGTCAACTGGGTCCTGGGTGCCTGTGGAGATTAAGAAGGGCGCGAAGTCTCCCATCGAGGCTCCCGCTGTCAAAGATGGCAAGCGCTTCGCCCCAGGTAAGCAGAAGGACCTCTTCATCATGCTCAAGGTCGACCCAAAGACTCCAGGCACCGATCAGGGTTGGATTTATGGGACGGTGACTCCAGATGGCAAGACGGTCACTTCGGCAGGGCGGGTTCAATCATGCATGAAATGTCACGTGAAGATTAAGGATCGTCTTTTTGGCCAAAGTAAGTCCTGATAATCATTGACAGGAGCCTCTCACATGAGTGTCTGGAGACCTCTCAGACACTCATGATTGGAGGCGCGCTTTGGAGTGGATCAATGACGAGATTCTTATTGGAAATCGTCCTGACGCTCACGACCTTAATTTACTTGAAGAGTATGGCATTCAGGGCATTCTTA
>JARGOJ010000159.1 GCA_029210225.1 Planctomycetota bacterium | reverse complement strand
CGCCAAACAGGCGTTCATCCGAATATGGATGAACGCCTTTATTGCGATGAATAGCGGAGCGAACTCCGCCTCTTAGGTCGTCACTGTCGAATTGACCCCTGCCGATTCCGGCGACGGGTCCTTCGTCTGACTGCTTTGCTCTTGAACTTCGTCACTCTTCTGGGGCAAACGCTCCGACCAACGACGAATACTCTCTTGTACTTCTTTAGTCGGGCCACGTCGCCGACGAAGACTAGGGTAAGACATGCGGGTTCCTTCTCCTAGCTGATCCAGGGTCAACGGTTAAGTTCAAAGCCCCAGATTATGGAGCCTGACTTTTGGATTGTCGAGTCCAAACTTTTACACAATCTTCATAAAACCTCGCTCAACATCAATGAGCGCGATCTACTCTGCTTATCGATCCGATGCCCGAAGAACTTTAGTCGCCCTTTACATATTCCGAGCAGGTCCCAGCATTACTTGACGAAAACAGCGACGCAGGCCACTAACATCAAGACAATCACTAAGCCTCGGACGATCTTTGCGGGGATTTTTTTCGACAAGATTCCACCGACCAAAACAGCGGGGATCGATCCGCAGAGCAAGGAGATGACCAGGGCCCACTCGACGCTGCTCTGCATAAAGAGAACCCCGGCGAGGGCGATAATCAGCGAGGTCCAGATGCCCGTCCCGACCGCCTTGCGAATGTCTAAATCGAAAAAGCGCATAAGCAGCGGAATAATCAAGACGCCGCCACCCACGGAGGTCACCCCAATCACTGTTCCTGTCAAAAGCCCCGCTCCGACGGCCTTCGGGACCGGAACACGGTCTGGCTCTTCCAAGCCGCTGTCAGCCTGCTGCTCTGTTTCGCTTTCCTCGTCCTCGGGGTCTTTCTTCTTTTTGAAGACCATGGAGGCCAGACAGAGCATCACAACACAAAAGAAAGCGATGCGTATTCCGAACTGAATCGAATCACTCTTCTCATATTGGTCAAAGATGTAGCTCATCAATAAGACCGGGGCTAAGCCACCGAGCCCGATCACGGCCCCAAGCTTGACCTTGATGTTGCCTATTTTGTAATGGCTAATCGAGGCGCCGAAGCGGCTCGCGAAAGCGAAGACAAAGGACGTCGCGATGGCTTGCGTCGAGCTAAGACCAAAGACCGCCGTCAGGGTGGGGAAAATCAAGACGCCGCCACCAACCCCTGTGATTCCCACAGTGGTTCCAATGAGCGCGCCGAAAAGCATTGCTAACCAGTCCATGGCACGACATGATAACGATCCGCTCTCTTTTTCAAGCCCCAACTTGTGAGAGAATGAGAAAAAACAAGGCCCAGATTAAAAGCGAACACTCATGGAACTCGTCATTGATATCGGCAACAGCCGAGTACACCTCGCCCTTATCTCTGAGGCGCGTGTTTTAACCCACTTCATTGCAAATTATCGTGAAGTCAATCCTATGGACCTCATGGAGACGCAGTGGATTGATGAGAGCTTCTCAAAGGTTGAAGAAGCCCTCTTGATATCGGTCAATGAGCCTTGGAGCCATAAATTCAAAGATTGGGCGGAGACCCGCTTCAATATCCCGGTCCATGTGCTCGGCCAAGACCTCATAGCGTCCATTCCAAACAAGACCAAGGCCCCAGAGAAAGTCGGCCAGGATCGCCTCATGAATAGCACCTGGGCGGCGCGGACCCATCCGGGTCGAGACGTCATTGTCCTCTCTCTCGGCACCGCCATCACCTACGACGTCACCTCTAAAGACGGCGCTTTCCTCGGCGGCTGCATTGGTCCTGGTCTCCGCTCTCAGGCCCGAGCCCTCCACCAGCAAACCCACTTGCTTCCAGAGGTTCAAGTCGCTGCGGTCCCCAAAGCTCTGGGACAAAATACCGAAGAGAGTATTGCGTCGGCCATTTATTGGGGCACAATCGGCGCCGTTGAGAAGATCTGCACCAAGCTCAGTGAATCTCTGGACAACCCTATCATTGTTGCGACAGGAGGCGATGCAGAGTTCGTCGCCGCTGAGTGCCCCGTCATCTCCAAGCTCGTCCCCCACCTCACCATGATCGGCGGCTGGTGGGCCTTAAAGGACACCAAGGCATCATGACCGAAACCACCCTCACCCTCGAAACGCCCCCGGGGCAAGGCGGGCTAGCCCTCCTGGTCTTGGAAGGACCAAAAGCCAGCGCCTATCTTCACCAGTGCACCCGGAGCAACCGCCTCCCCATTCCCAGCAAAGATGGTCAAGTGCGCCTCATGACCCTCGGGATAGGCCAAGATGTCTTGGATGAGGTTCTCATCGCTCAAGTCAAAAACTCTGAGGATAGGTCCATCTTTGAGATTGGGATTCACGGTGGTCCGGCTGTCGTCGAGGAAGTGCTCGGCATGTTTCGCCAAGTCGGCGCCTCAGTGCAACGAGGAAAGCTGAGCGACGCTCTTCGCCCGAAGTCTTGCTCTTTGGAAGCCGAGGCTTTGTCGATGCTCTCCCTAGCTCAGACAGCCGCCGCCAGCCGAGTGCTGCTGCTCGCGCTCAATGGCGACCTAAGACAGATCATTCGCCAATGCCAACACCAAATCAGCCAGGAAGAGCAAGACCCTGCCCAGACCACTTTGGAGGGTCTCATCTCCGACTATGCCTGGGTTCGTGGTCTCTTCAAGCATCCCAGAATCGCTCTCCTGGGTCCTCCAAACGCCGGCAAGAGCACCCTCTTCAATGCCCTCATCGGTGACAAGCGCGCCATCACCTCGAACATCGCCGGTACAACTCGGGACTACATTGAAGAGATCGCCCTCCTCGAAGGCTTCCCGGTCATGCTCATTGATACTGCGGGACTGCGAGAGACCACCGATCATATCGAAGAGCAGGGCATTGAATACGGCTTGCAATCCGCTCAGGAAGCCGACCTTCGCCTCTACCTGCGAGATCCATCGGAGACAGCGACCTCGGATTTCAAAACGCTAGAGCCCTGCTTCACCTTGATTAACAAAGCGGACACCATCGTAGAAAAACCAGGCATGGAGGGCCATTCAGAGGATAAGGACGCGATTATTGTGTCGGCGAAAACAGGTCAGGGCTTAGACCTGTTGAGAGCCCGGCTGCGACGCTTGCTCTTCCCCAACAGCCCCATGGTTCCTCAGAAAGCGACCATCTTCTGCGACCGGCACTTTGAGCTTGTTAAGCAATGTCTCGCCGCGATAAAAGCGAAGGAATCAGCGCGAGCGCAAAGCTTCCTCTCTCAACTTTTAGAAGACTTTGGTAAGCTTTCGCCCAATTCAAATGGACAGCGCTGAGAGGAGACTGAAGGATCATGGGACAAAGACGATTTTTAGATAAAGAGAGTGTTCAGGCCGCGATCGAGCACCTCGCCGATCAAGTCGTCCGCGACGGCTTTGAAAACCTTGCGCTCGTTGGCATTAAGCGGCGCGGTGTTCCTATCGCCGAGCGCATGCTCAAGGCCATCAAAGAGAAGCATGGCAAAGATGTCCTTTATGGAGTCTTGGACATCACTCTTTACCGGGATGACCTCACTCAAATCGCCGAGAAGCCTCAATTCAAGGGCAGTGATTTCAACTTTGAGCTCTCTGGCAAGCGAGTCGTGCTCATCGACGACGTCCTCTACACTGGCCGGACCATTCGCGCCGCTATGGACGCGCTGATTCGCCAGGGACGTCCAGCTAAGATTGAGCTTGGCGTGCTCGTCGACCGTGGCTGGCGTGAATTCCCCATTGAAGCTAATTATGCGCCCCACCGCATCGCGACCAGCGCCAATGAAGTCGTGAAGGTTCACTTACAAGAAGTGGACGGCGAGGACGATGTCGAGATCGTATACCTCGACGCCTAATCGTCCAAGGCGCATCATTAGTTCACTTTATATTTAAGCACGGCGTTGCCGCTGCGAATGGTCAAGCCTTTGGGGTCGCAATTGCCGAGTTCGACTTCGCCGTTTTGAGGCCCCGGCTTGAGCTTACTGTTGATGCGAATCAGGGCGTAAGGTCGCTTCTTCGCGTTGCTTGAGAAGAGGGCTTTTTCGAAGGCGAGGATGTCCTTCTTCTTCCCTTCAATATCGAAGCTCTCGGCGGTCGATTCCGACATCAGTTCATAGCTCTGTCCCTGACTGACTCCGGGAGCGACCAAGAATCGCACCTCAAGCTTAAAGCTCTTCTTTAGCCGTTGGCTATCGACGGTTTCCCGGCGCTTAAACCGCGCCGTTACCTTTGATTCTTCCGGGGTCACCGTCAAACCCTCCGGTAAAACGAAGGCCCTCACCGTGGTGAAGTCTTTGGATGCTCCAGAGATATCGATGGGTGTGGTCCGCGCAACGACAGCGTCGTTTCGATCGCGATTTTCAGGGTTCTCTTCATAGGCTTTGATTTGATCGAGGGACCCCCTCACAACGACCCGGTTGACCTCGACCTCAAGTTTTTCAATCACGGTGTCATCCCGCCCCGGGGTGCCCTTTTGCGTCGCCAGGGTCGGGTATTCCCGCTCGACGATGGGCGCCAGATCGAGCAGCACAAAGCCTGGTTGAACAGAAACAGGGCGCAGCCTGGAGACGAGGTTGCGAGGCAACTCAATGTCGCGAGTCGGGCTCAGATCGAGAACAAAGTTCTCAAGGTATTCCCCGCCGAGCTTCTCTTTAGTGATATCCAGGCGTGCGCGCAAGTGGATGTTATCGGCGTTCAGGTCTCTAGAAAGGGCTGAGAGCGTCCCTGAGGGTCCCTCCAGGGTGATTGAGATCTTCGAGTCGGTCTTGCTCTTAAAAGCGAATTGAACGCCCTCAGGAGGGATCACTTCGAGAGGAATGGTGAAGGTTCGCCGCTGAGTCAGGCGCGCCCCGGCTCCGGCCCAGATCAGCACGGCTGCACCGAGAGCAAAGGCCAAGTTGGTGGCGTATTGCAAGTATTTGGGGCGCCGAGCAAAAAGCTTAATCTTCATCGCGGCGCTCCGGCAGTGAGAGATTTCTCAGTGGGAGGAGAATATTCGCTGTTTTCGTCTTCGAAGAGGAGAAGGGTGAGCTTGTCGGTGAGGCTTTGCTTGTCGAGCCTTTGTTCAAGCTTGCCTTGCACAGCGATGGAGATGGAGCCGGTCTCTTCACTGACAACAACGATGACTGCGTCGCTCTCTTCAGCCATACCGACGGCGGCGCGGTGACGAGTGCCGAGGGCTTTGGAGATATCCATATTCTCGCTCAGGGGGAGCAAGCAACCGGCGGCGGTCAGGCGTCCCCGGCTGATAATCACAGCGCCGTCGTGGAGGGCTGTCCCAGGGAAGAAGATGGTGCTGAGCAGGCCGGTTGAGATGTCTGCATCGAGCTGGGTGCCGCTCTCTATGTAGGTCTTCAGACCGGTCTGTCGCTCGATCACTATGAGAGCGCCCACGCGGTTTTTGGAGAACTTCAAGCAGGCGGTGACGATCCTGTCGACGATCCCTGACTCGGCGATCTCCGCGCCGAGGAAAGGGTTTCGCGAGCCCATGCGAATCAGCGCACGTCGTAACTCGGGCTGGAAGATAATGACCAGGGCTATGAGGAAGGTGCCAATGAAGGCGTCGAGGAGAAACTCAAGGTTGGGGAGGCCAGCCAAGCGAACCAACTGGACCAAGCCAACCATGGTGATGACGAGGAAGAAGCCGAGGGCGCGGATGATGCGCTCGCCCCGAGTGCCTCGGAGGTAGAGCAGGAAGAAATAGATGATGACGAAGAGGACGAAGACTTCGAGGCGATTCCGCCAATTCGGCCATTCCAGCCAGCCTGTGAACAAACTAACGATTTCGTGTTGCACGGAGAGTCTTTGCCTTGGCCAAAGGGAGGAAGGGACGAAAGAACGAACGAAAAAACTCTGCGCTCAGTTTCTATTATCAACACTGAGAGCAGAGCCAAAAGAAGAATCGGGAAAGATCTGCGTTATGCGTCGATTTCGAAGCCGAGTTCCTTCGCCTTGTCGTAGTCTTTTTGACACTCAGTGTCGCCGAGATCACTGCGAACCTGTCCTCTCAAGTGGTACGCTTCGGCGTATTCGCTATCGAGGGAGATCGCCATATCTAGAGCGACCAAGGCCTTGCTGTTCTTGTCGCGGTGCTTCTCAAGAACGCCTCTATTGAGATAAACAGTGGGCTCCTTGGGATCGATGTCTTCGGCCTTATCGAGGTGCTCTTCAGCGATGGCGTATTCCCGGGTGCGAATAGCCAAGTCACTGAGGCCCATATGAGATTCGAAGTTGTTCTCGTCGAGTTCTAGTGAACGGCGGAAGTCTTCCCGGGCGCGGAGGATGTCGCCTTGGTTGGCGTAAGCATTCCCTCGGATGGCAAAGAGCTCCGACTTCTCCTGGCTGGCGCCGTCTTCTTCGGCGATCTTAAAGGCCAGCTCAATCTCTTCAAGGGCTTTGTCTTCCATGCCGTTGTCGAGGAGTGTGAGGGCGCGAGCGACGCGAATCTCGGTGTTTTCGGGTTCTAGCTGAGTCGCGATGTCCAAGTCGGCGAGCGCTGCTTCGAAGTCTTCGGCGTTCTTCTTCAGCTCGGCACGGAGGATGAAGAAGTCGGCGCTTTGATCGTCGAGGGTAATGGCCCGATCGATGGCTTTGAGGGCGTCAAAGTTTCGGTCTTGATCCATGAGGGCTTCGGCGAGCATGTATTGAGCGATGGCGCGGGAATCGTCGCCGTATTCGGTTTCTTGATCAACGGCGTGGCCAGGGTTGATAGTGTCGATTTCAATGGCTCGTTGAACGTGTTTGAGGACTGCTTCACTCTGACCTTGATCGAGCTGGTATCGGCCCCATGCGAGGTGAGTGGACGCGCAGTTATCTTCGAGATCCAAGGCTGCTTTCAAGTCGGAGCCTGCTTTTTCGGTCTCGTTGAGATCGAAGTAGGCTTCGCCTCGGAAGATGTAGGCAGCGACGTCTTTGTCGTCTTTCTCAAGACGCTCCGACATTTCGCGAATGGTTTCTTCGAGTTCTCCGACGAGGGCTTCGTCGTCGGCTGCATCGGCTACGTCGTTTTGATCTTCGCTAGACATTCTCAAACTCCTATTGCCATTCCTGAACCAATATAGATCGCAATTGTGAAGAGGGGACGGGAGCAAGTCAACAGGTTCTCCGCCGAATTGTCAAAGCGTCGGGACGAGGCTTTGGGGGCGTCGTCTCAAACTTCATGCATATAGTAAATCTCGCGCATCTCTTTGCGGAGCTGCTGCAAAAGTTCCGGGGTGTCCGGGTGAGAAATGTCGTCGGGATTCATCACATATTCCTCAACCTTGAGGTCCAGCCCGAGAAGTTTGGTCTGCCAAATGTTCGCGGGGGGGATGTTCAGATCCTCAATTTTTGTGTATTCGTCGAGAATGTCCTGATCGATGAAATCGCGGATCGAGTCAAAAGGCTGGTCGTTGTAGAGCTTCCGGCCGTTGCTATCTCGGGTGTAGCCGCGCACCACGTAGTCCATGATCACCACGTCTGACTCAAAGGAGCGAAACATGAAGTTCAGGGCGTGCATGGGGGTAATCTCACCGCAAGTGGCGATATCGATGTCGACGCGGAACGAGCAGATTCCATTCTTACTTTCGGTGTCCGGGTATGTGTGAGCGCATATGTGACTCTTGTTCAAGTGAGCGTGGACAGCCGCGGTCCCTGGGGGCGGCGTTGGCGATTTGATGTCGCTCATGAGGACCAGGGTGCTGGCGCCGAATGGCTCATAATCCTGAGTGGAGATATCTAAGACCTCGGCTTCAATGATTTTGCAGATGCCCCGGGAGATTTCAGCGATGCGAGCGCTGGAGTATTTCTCATTGAGGTATCGCACGTATTCGGCGCGCTGCTCTTCATTGCGGGCGATGGCGAAGTCGTAGAGGTTGAAGCTGAGGCATTTGGTCAGGTTATTGAAGCCGGCGAGCTGAATTTTCTCGGGCTCATGTTTTGAGATCCCTCCTCCAGAAAAGCGTTTTTTGCCTTCACTTGCGGGAGCTGCAGCCTTGTAAACGTCTTCGAGGACAGCTTTGAGTTCATGGCCTTCGATGGTTTTTTGAACGACTCTGTCGAAGCCTTTATTCTTGTGCTCTCCAATCAATTCGTCGTCGAGTTCATGACCAGTAATGAGGACAAGCTTTAGTGTCGAATAAGTGGCGTCTTTGCGAATGGCCTGGGCCAATCCATGGCCATTCATACCAGGCATTTCAAGGTCGGAGAGGACGACGTCGACGCCCTCCAGCATGGTCAATGCTTGCTCACCGCTGTCGGCTTCCACAATGTGCTCGAAGCCCTCTTGAAGAAGTTTTCTCTTAATGGTGAGGCGGATGAGCTTTGAGTCATCCACAACAAGAATTTTCACTATATTCAGCCCCAGTTATCGAGTCTTAGAATTCTGATTGGGGCAGAGTCTATCTTGCATGGTGGCTCTCGTCACCATTTCAGTCAACTTTTTCCAGGAATTCCCCAAAGACAGGAATCCCTCGGCGTAGTGAGCATTCCCTATAGAGTGATCGGACGCTTCTCCACTGTTTGATTCTCATGAATAACGAGCATCGTATTAGGATCGACCTTATGCCAACCGGGATCTTCGCTGAGGCGCTCCGAGCTCACCACAACCGCGCCGCCGCCGTCCTCAGGACTCACCATTCGGCAGACTCCGTCTTCGCAGACATATCGACGCCCTTCATCTAAATAGAGAGACGGCGCGCTTTTCCCCTCATCGGATGAGAACCGAGTCACCGCTCCTTCCCGACCATTCGAGACGGCGAGATTCAACCAGCTCGCCGCGTTGATTCCTTGATCGGTGCAAAGACTGACGATGCGCTTGATGGTCTTATCGAGGGCGACGGCGATTCCCTCGGCGTCTTTTTCTTCGGAGCGGTAGTAATCACGAAAGACGGCGAAGATGTGCTCGGAGTCGGTGGAGCCATGAATAGCGTCGTAAGACTCATTGGAGAGACCGGCGATCAAAGCGCGCTTCATACTTTTAAATTGAGGGATATAGCCGTTGTGCATAAAGGCGAGCTGCTCTGCAGCGAAGGGATGGCAATTGGCTTCCATTACCGGCAGGCCTGGGGAGGCAGCGCGGACGTGGGCGAGGATGCAATTGCTTTGGGTCACGCGGCACAAGTCGGCGAGGCAGCGATTGCTCCAGGCGGGAGAAATCGAGCGAAAGACAGCGGGGGCTTTGGAGAGTTCAGGGACAAACCAGGAGACGCCAAAGCCGTCGGCGTTCATAATGTCGCCGCGCTCAGCGCAATCGAAGCTCTGCTGGACTAAGGAGTGCTCGGGTTTGGTGATGAGGGAGTCTAGGGTGAGTTTCGGGCCAAGATAGAACACAAAGCGACACATATTAAACGAGCCTCCCAAGGTCGTCCTTCACGGGATATGAAGGACGAGCACTAAATTAGCATCTTTTGGGGGTGTTATTGCGCGGCTGCGATGGTGAACTTCTCAGGAAACAAGGAAGCGTAGACCAGAGAGAGGAGAGTCTTTTATTGCAGCGTTCAATTTCCCCGGGGGTATGATGGGAGGTTCAGATTCAATCTTCGTTTATTTCGCCGCTTTATCGGGATTCTTTTGAGTGTCTTTGTCATTTTTGAATTTGCTTCCGAGGGGCTGACCAAATCCCATGGGGTCAATACCAGATTTCGCATAGGACCAAAGCGCGATAGTGAAAAAACCAAGAATGAACAACTCAAATCCGCCAAAGCCCACATCTTCAGTCATTGCGAGGACCACCCCGACACTCATCGCCGCAGCCATCATCCCAGCCATTATCTTGGCGAAGCCTCTTTGCTTCTTATTCGTATCAATAACGGGAGCCACGTTTACGGGGACGGTCACTTGGGGTCGACTTGTTTCCGAGGCATCGGAGAGATAGCGCTCTTCCTTGCAGGAGCCGCAGCACCCTAATTCCGACCAGCAATCTTTATGGTGACGGGCTTGGCAACTCCGGCAGGAGACCCAATCGAGCGCCGAGATTTCGACATTTTCATGGCAATAAGGGCAGCGATTGGCGCTGAGATGAACGTCGTCCCGCTCAGGGTTCTGCCCTTCTGGAGGATTCTCCTGCGGTCTCTGTTTTTCCATGAATCATTTCCCCATCCATTCAAACTTCGTCGCAAACGCTCTATGTGACGAACGAATCCCATGAAAAGTCCAATGATAATTTAGAAAGCTCGACCGCATACAATCATCCCTCGAAGAGTGTCTCTCCGATAGGAAACAAAGCTTCGATAATCCGTCGAGGTCCCGATGTAGAAAGCGTGAATTGGACATTGTAAACTAGCTTTTAGACAACACGATTTCGCCATTGAGTGCTCATTCCATTGAATGAATCAGCCCAAAAACAAGCGGAGAACACCCAGTGAGCCCTAACTATCGCTGCATCGTTCAGGGCTTCGGTCTCTATCATGCGCTCGCGTCACTAGCTCTGGCCATCCCCCTTCTCTCAGATTACAGCCTCGCACTCTTTGGCAAGCTGCATAACACCGTCAATCTCCCCGGTGAATGGCCCCCATTTGACGCTACCTCTCTGCTCTTTCTCAATCTCTTTGCGACCCTCGCCGTGTTTTGGGGCGCCTTCCGATTCAAGCACCCCTCCCTAGAAGTCGGCCGCTTTGAAGGCTGGGCCATGATCGTCTTGCGTTGATCGTCGCCTGGCATGTTTGGAATGGTGCGAGTCCTCTCTGATTTGCCATCGCCGTCGTCGATGGCCTTGGAGCCGTGCTGCATCTAAGCCCTGCTCGGGAAGGCTCTGAACCGGCTCCCCTCTCATGAGAAGCCAGCAAAAAAACGTGCCAACACTCTGAAATGAAAGCCTCGACCTCTTCATTCGTCCTGTCCCAACGATAACCGGACTCAAGTCAAGGAAATGGGATACTCAGCACCCCCTGGCCCCTCAAGCCTCCTCAGCCGCGCTATTCTCGAATGAACTATCAGAAACTTCCGGGAACTCAAGCTCATGGACCGGGACATTGCTCAAGGCCGACTTCTCCTCGAATCAGGTCGACTCTCCGAGCAGATATGAACGGGTGCTTACAACAGCGACCTCCCGCCGAAATCCCAAGCCCAGCCCTTCTAAAACCTATCGTTCGAGCGATTACCATTGAACAGTTGCGAGAAAACTCAATTCAATTAGATGAACGTCCATTCGAGTGCGTGATCGTAGTGCGCGTCCCCGAATCCGAAATGGATGTATCTAATGCTATTGTGGCCCGCCCGGCTCAATCCGATACATATCTAAACCGACTAAGGAGGGACGTTGGACAGCCGAATATCTAAAGGATTTTAAAGGATACCTGCAAGCTGACGCATACAATGGCTTCGATTAGCTATTCCATTATTCGGATCGACTAGAAGTGGCCTGCTGGGCCCACGCGAGGCGCGATTTCGAGAAAGTCCTGGGAAGCAAAGCTCGAGAGGCAAGCTTTATTCTTGCAGCTATTCGTCAGCCTTTTTTATTGGAACGTCATGGAAAGCAACTGGTCCTTTGAGGTCATTTCAGCGAAAAGCGCAGAGAAAGCGAAACCAATTCTGGACAGTCTCTTCGGCTATCTTGATGAACTATAGCCCGCCCTAAGGCCACGGATCCATTGGTAGACGGAGTGCGCTACGCAAGAAATCAAAGAGAGGCCCTCTATCAATATCTCGAAGCAGGTCAATTAAAATTAGACAACAATCGCTCCGAGAGAAAAATGAAGCCAGTGGCTCTCGGTCGGGGAAATTAGTTGTTTGTTGGGATTCCAACTGGAGCAGAGCGGGAAGCTATTCTATAGCTCCTAGTAAAGAGCGGCAAAGAAATCGACGTCAATGTGTGGACTTATCTCGACGGCGTTTTATCGGGCATAGCAGGCACAACAGGATACATCGTGCAAACACTGACGCCACGCGCACTGTATTATCCAAAACAACTAATTGCATTGACTTGTCGTTAAAGCAAAGTTTTCGGGAAACGCTTCTCCCGTAATCATTAAGCCCTGACAAAAAATGCGATGAAGACAATGATACACCAGGACGCCATGTATCCGATGGTTATCGATCTAATAGCAAACCGATCTGGCAACAATTCAAAGCCCATTCCAATCAGGCAAGCGAAGGCTGGTAACACGCCAAGTGCATAGGTCGCTTTCCGATGACAATAGAACGGGTGATTTAGACTATGCCAGACAAGGACGGCAAGAAAGACAGTCACAGATAATACAATTAGGTGCCGGGGGCCTAATTCTTCTTTCCAGCAACCTTGAAGCCCCTTCAGAAAACCCGCGCACATTAAAAGAGTCATTGGAATCGAGAGAACTGTTAAAGTGACAAGATATTCGTAATTCCAACCAGGGATTGTTTTTCCAGGGTGGCTACCGCTAAGATGGGAATCCAGCCAAAACGTCGCATTCAAGCCGTCGAATAGTCCAGAAGAGGCGCAAAGAACAGGGGTCTGGAGGCTTTTAAATGACACAAGTTG
>JARGOJ010001272.1 GCA_029210225.1 Planctomycetota bacterium | reverse complement strand
AGGGGGTGTTGACAGTCTTGGCACCAACGGGGAAAAAATCGCCATATGTTGCGTGCGCTCCATAAAATGGCAAAGCCGAGAACAATATAACTCGCGACCTGCCAGTATTTTGTTATTGATCCGTAGGGCTTATAGGGCGCAATGATGTAGAGCGTGAGGGCGATCGCAAAACATATGAGGGGCCCCAAGCCCCTTTTAATCATTGTCCAGGCGTCGGGGCCGTCATTTTTAGGCATAAATCACTTCACTCAAGAGCATGTTAGAACTCATTATAACCTTATTTGTGGTGTCGGGCAGCGCTGTCAGACTTCATTGACCAAGCTTAGAAGGAAAAGTTCAAGAGAAAAGATTAGAATGGGTCCTGCTCAACAACTTAGTAGGAGCCTCTATCAGTTTTTATGTGGATCTTTCTCCTCGGCCTCTTTCTCGGCACTTTGCTTGGCCTCAACTACAGCCTCGTCATCAACCAGCTCTCCAGTCTCCTCGGTATTCCCAAGGAAGAGCTCTTGCAGATCCATGGAGAGGCTCCCAAGTCCGTAGCGGGCACCGTAAATGAGAAGACGACGGATGCAAAGGAGGACGCTCCGTGTCTTTCTAGACCGGATTTAGAAGAGAACCATAGCCAGGAAGCCAAAAAAGAGAGGGAGGATAAGAAGGATCAAGTCCAAGCCCCGCGAGAACCTGTCGCCGAGGACGCTTCTAATGAATCAATAAAAGAGGGCAAAGAAGAACTGAAAGAGAGTGTGGTTGAGGCAGGGTCAGGTCAGCCAGTGAAGCCTTTGGCTGGGGCGGAAAAGCTTGTGCAGGCTGTCCCGGAGACCAAGAAGCAAGAGCTTGAAGTGGAGGTGCTGCTCCCCAATTGGATTGACTTCCCTCTTCGTCGGCCTCAGATTCAGTTTCAATTTCAATCGGAGGATGGAAAAGACTCTTTCAATGAGATCTTTGAGTTAGGCGAGAAGAGATCGGTTCGGTTGGAGCCTGACACTCAATATAGTCTTCATTCCAAGATGATTAAAATGTCGACGATGGTCAAGCCCTTCAATTGGAGCGGGCGCTTTAATCCTTCGACTGTCTTTTCCGTGGGCCAGGAGCGGCTGAGAGTGACTTATCTCACACCGAGGACCCTGAGAAATCGTGCGAATCTGAAGATAGAGGCGATCGCGGCAGCTGTCTGAGTATTGAGTGCAGTGATTGTAAAAGCTCCAGAATACGGTCGACGTGCCGTGCCCGAGCATCCTGATTCGGCTCATTGATTAGCCCTGAAATTTGGCCATCGAGTTCGAGAAAAATGGTGTTGACGGGTAGTAAAATTGAATTCAGATAGGCAATGAAGGACCGGTGATGATCGAGCTTGCTCCAGTCTCCTTTGCCCATGTTTTCTTGGATAGATTCGAAGACTTCATTCCAGCCTTCAGTCACTTCAATCAGCAGGGATGAGACTTTTTTGACTTGTTCCGGTCCCATGCTCCCAAGTTGATTGATGCCTGGAATAAAACTGAAGGCATCGAGATTGTGGAGGATCGATTCGCTGTTGCGGTCCATCATGCGAAAGAGGGAGAGGGACATTCGTTGCAGGGAAATGGTCAAGGTCGTCAGGGAGGCGACGGTTCCTTCTATATCCCGGCCGAAGCTTTGGTCCTCAAGTAAAAGTCGCGTGCGGCGATGGACGTTCATTCCCGCGATGGCGACGAGCCCAAAATTCAAGACGATGAAGGCAAGGCCTGTTATTCCTACATGGTGGCGAAGGGGAAAGTCGAGCAGGGCGGCGAGGCTCAGCAAGACGACGCCAAAGCTGCCAAAGACGGCAATGGTCGCGCCGACGCGCTCAGCCTTGTCAAAGATCTCTAAGATCCGGTGACGGAGTTCTTCAAAGAGATTCAATGGTGCCTGTTTCATATCTTGGGGACCTTTCCACCCTTGATCTTAATTCCAAGGCGCAGTTCGGGGCTAAAAGGCTTCGTCGCGGCTTATAAGATGTCGTTTTTGGGCCTTGGCTTAGGTGGCGGCATGGGGGGGAGAGGAAGATCTCCAAATGTTGAATCAGCGGGCTCTATTGAGTCAGGGCTATTGAGTTCTCTAGGCGGTGGCGAAGGTCTTCTGATCTCGGGGCTTTCTCTTCGGGAAATGGCCGGGCCGGGGGAGGAAAGTTTGGGTCCACCGTGATAGCCACCGGTATCCGAAATGAGGGTTTCCGTCGCCATTGTTTCAATCTTTGGGTCTTCTGAAAGGGAGAGCTTGCGAAGG
>JARGOJ010001271.1 GCA_029210225.1 Planctomycetota bacterium | reverse complement strand
GGAGCCCGAGAAAACGCTACTGCGATCACAAAGGCCAAAGAACAGAAAAAAGACAAAGACACAATCATGATACTTGGCTTCATATTGGACAACAAGCTGAGGCTACTCCGGCACCTGCCGTCAAAGCTGAGGAAGTTCCGGTCGGCGCCCTTCGACAAGTTTTATCGCAAACAACCCGACTACGAAAACTTGCGTAGCAAAGACATCAAGACCCTCAAAAAATGGGCTGCGAGCTTTGATATGAATGCCAAGAAGCTCGCGGATACAGGGCCTCGCAGTCGATACTTTGATCGGGTTCGGCTAAAGATACTGGCAGAGACCCTCATCAAAGACGCCACAAAAAATGATCTTGAAGACGAATATGCCGCCGAGCAATACGGCGGGGCCTTGTGGGCTCTTTACAACTCCTATTATTACGGACAAGAACCACGACTAAAGAAACCCGTCCGCGAGCCGAGCACCTTTCAGCAACTAGGTGTTCGTCCTGGTGTTTACAAACCCGAAGGCTTGTTCGACGAAGAAGATTCATTCCATGTAAAAACCTGGCAAAGTCGGCTTCGCCCACTAAAAGGACTCTTTGAATCATCACCACAACGGAGATAACGATAAAATTGAGTCTCACGCCTAAAATGATGGGAGAAGCATGGGTCTCAATTTACGCCGGGATCGTTACGCAGGTTGCCTTGTAGGGAAAGCCTTAGGCGATGCCCTCGGCTTCCTCGTCGAAGGTCGCTCCCCCAAAGACTGCCAACACTTCGTCGACCGATTTCTCCTCAGCGAGCGTGTCTTCAAGTTCCAGAAGGGTCCCTTTAGCTTCGGTCAATACAGCGATGACACCCAGCTCGCCCGTGAGTTGATGCAGAGCTTTGTGCTTTGCAAAGGCTTCAACGCCAGCGATTTCGGTAAGCGCGTCGCCCGAATTTTCACCGAAGAGCTCATTGTCGGTCGCGGCCGAGCCACATGGAACGCCGCAAAGCGCCTCGCCTCGGGAGTCCCCGCAGACAAAGCGGGGGAACCCGCTCCCGCCGCCGGCAACGGCAGCGCCATGCGCGCTGCGGTGGTCGGCTTATTCTTCGCCGAAGATCTCCCACAAGTCGCGACTGTTGCGAGGGTTCAAGGAGAAGTCACCCACAAAGACCGTAGGGCGTCTGCGGGAGCGATTGCGATGGCCGTTGGCAGCGCGCTCTTACTCAACAAGGACACCGTTGATGCAGACGCTTTCGTCGCTGAGGTCGCGAGCCATTGTGAATCAACCGACCAAGACTTCTCCGCGAGCCTTCTAAAGCTCAGGGAATGGATACGATTGCCCACCTCCGAAGCGGTCCAGCTGATTCAGAAAGAAGGCAAGGACCCAGACTACAAGGAGACGTGGTGGGGTATTTCGCCCTTTGTGACTGGAAGCGTTCTCTGGGCCTACTACTCCTTCTTACGTCACCCCAGAAACTACATGGGAACAGTCAAGGAAGCGATCGCCGTTGGCGGAGATGTGGACACGACCGCAGCCATGGCCGGCGCGCTAAGTGGAGCTTTTCTCGGTTTGAACGCGATCCCTGAGGACTATAGAAACACCCTCAATGACCAGGGAGTCTGGACTCTCACAGACCTCGTCACATTGAGCGAACGCTGCTTCGATTTGGTCCATAGCTGACTAGCGGAGTTTGAGAAGACCATCTCAATAATCCCCGCGCTCACAGAACACGCTCGCTTGCCGAGACCTTAGGAATTTAGGCTGGAACAACAGGAGCAACGCGTGTTGTAGAAATGCGCCCCGATCAGGCTTAGGCTGCCCAAGACATTGGCTGGCGTTTCCAAGCTGTGGAGTTCTCCGCCGCACAAGTCCGCGACAAAGACAAAGGTAAGCAGCGAGCAACCTAGCGCGCCAATCACTGTCGGCAGACGCTTCCCATGACGGCGCAACCCTGTGCCAAGGGCGAAGATCGCGAGGGGGATGACAAGTAGGAGGAGTACGCCATGAAGCCATTCATGGCCATGACTCTCAAGGGCTGGCAAAGCCATCGCCACGAAAGGCAACGCCACGCAGTGGACAAGACAAAATCCAGATGCCGCTATTCCCCAGCGATCGAGAGAAACATTCTGCTCCATGAGATCCCAAACTTCCAAAAGCTATATTGATATTGATTTATCAATATAGCTTTCTCTGACGGAAGATCAAGCAGCGAAGCAACGATTATTTCTTTTGTCCAAGCCTCAAACCATAGAGAGCATGAGCTGAGTCGCCGATGAGATC
>JARGOJ010001270.1 GCA_029210225.1 Planctomycetota bacterium | reverse complement strand
GGAGAGCTGGCTTATGGCCGAATGCCTTATGATCCTTTTTGTAGTCTGCACGGATAGCGCTCAAGACATTTCGCGGAATGGGTGAAGTTTTTGCGGTGACATCTTTGGCCTTTTCGATCTCCGCCCCCAATTGATCCGCTTGGATCTCTCGCAATTGAGACTGAAGCGCAGCAACCATGCGACTTTCTTTTCCAGAGGATCGACTGCCAGAAAGCTTAGCGGACGCCTGAAGAGCTTCCTCTTCTTCACCTTCCTCGCTCTCAGCCTCGTCGTCTTCAGGGGCTTCGTCGGATTCATCACCTTCGTCGGCGTCTGCGCCTTCTGGCATCAGCTTGGCGCTGAGCATTTCCACGAGAGCTTCGGAGAGATCGTCGTCACCGAACTCGATCCCCTCGCTCGTCAATCCGCGAGAAGTCATGAGGTGATCTTTGAGGACCTGGACAATGGAATCCTCGTCCTCAACGGCTTCGCCCATCAGTTTCTGGCTCAGAAGCTTTGCAAGTCGGCTCTTCATGGGATACTCCTTTATTGATGAAAGAACGCGAGCGCGCCCTTTTTTTGTGTTTGCCGAGAGCATTAATCCGGCGGGCTTGAATGGTTCAGTTCCAATGACTGCGCCTTGCGGCACAATGTCAATGCGAGGCATGCAAAAATCAATCTGCTCTTCTCCGAGGTCAAAACCCTCCCAGAGAACAGCGCTGGCATCATTTTCGAGAGCGAGCTTTCGAGCCTTTTCGTCCTTTGGATCAAATAGCCCTCGCCCACTTCCATTCTCGTCCTGCCAAAACTTGACCCAGCGGCCAAGCCGCTCTTTTGAATTGACAGTCTCATGATCAGGGAAGCCGTTGATGCGGAAATGATTAACCAGGAGCTGCTCAGAACCTTCGAGGAAAGCAGCAATGTTCTCCACGGTAAGAATGATCTCTTGGCCATTCTGGTCAACGTAGCGCCCAACTTTAAGTATTTCCTTCTGTAGCAATTCGACAGTCATCAGCGCTCCAATCCAGAGCCGCGATCGTCTGCACGATCACCCATTGGCTCTTGTGGCCGACCGCCTTCACCGGGTGAGACCTCGTCGGCCGCTTCCAGGTCGACCAAATCATGACCCCGGAAAAATTTACCCGTTAGCTTCCCGTCTTTAGTTTCCGGCAAAGGCTCATTCATCATTGTTTTGGAAAGCTCTCGGAGAGTCTCCAACTGCTCGCGCTTAAATGGATTGGCAACAAGCGTTGGCTTGGGACCTTTGAAGCCATTGATTTTATGGGCTCTCGCAATAGGGCCGCCGCGGCGATTGAATGCCTTGATTGGCATATCCCCAATGTGCTCCAGGACAGCAACCTGCTGCTTTTCCGCCGATCGACTGACTGCGTAATTCGGCCCCTGAGAAGTGAGACCAATTCCAGGGAGAACCAAAGCGGATTCGTAAAGCACTTGCCCGAGGAAATCGAGGCCCTTAATGAAAGTGTCTGAGCGGTCTGGAAGCTCAAGCGTCTCAAGCTTCGCGAAGGGATTGCCACTCTCGTCAAACTCTAACGGCAGCCCGCCTGTATCCCCATTTCCTAGTGCGTCAAGAGCGTCCGCGAAAATCTCGGAAAGCGGAACTTCCTCCCCGCCGATTTTGTAAATGATATCCCGCGACCACGCGAGACGAGCTGGGTCAACGCTTCTCTCGTAATAGCTTAGGAACCAAAGTAGTTTGAGCGAGAATGATTTCCACCAAGGCTGAGCAACGATGGCTTGTCCGTCTCCGAAAACGTTGGCGCCTTCTTGTTGCCATGTCATTCGAAAGACTTGGTCAGGCCCGTAGCGATCGCCGCGGTGAGTCATGGCGACGACTTCGCGAAAGCGATCGAGTTCAGGCTGAACTTCGAAAGCATCTAAGTCGACGAATTGCGCGGGGATCCACGCATCGGGGAATTTGTGGTGAAGATCAAGGTCTGGGCAGTTCTCTACAGACTCCCATTCAATGGCGAAGGGCTGCCAGCCGTACCACGTCGCATCAACGACATGCTCAAGAACCTGGGGGATTGCATTCTTTATCCAAGCCTCATGGAATTGCCGCGCCTCATCGGTGCCACCCTCTAGGACATACTGGCGGTCTTTCAGTGCAGAGCCAAGGAGGATGTGAGCCATCCGCACTTTCGCATGGCGCTTGGACCATCGAGCCATAAAAGGATCAATGTAAATTGGATTGAATTCTTCGAGATCCTGATAAAGATCTCCGCCGGGCTGGAGCCTTGATCCGAGTCGACCA
>JARGOJ010000158.1 GCA_029210225.1 Planctomycetota bacterium | reverse complement strand
TCCGTCTTGGTGGGAACAAATGCCGCGTCAAATTCTTCGGCGCTGTCTTCGGCTTTGAGGACGCCGTCGGCGCCGTCGGGAACGGGGGCGCCGGTCATGATTCGGACGCATTGGCCGGGGGCGATGGGGCCTTCGAAGGCTTTGCCGGGGAAGACTTCGCCGATGAGGGTGAGGGGGATGGGGTCGTAGAGGGTGGCGCCGAAGCTGTCTTTGGCTTGGATTGCGTAGCCGTCCATGGCGGAGCGTCGGAACGCGGGGACGTTGACGGGGCTTGTGATCGCCCTGGCGAGGACCCGGCCAGCGGCCTGGGTGACGTGGACTTCTTCAAGAGGAAGAGGAGTGGCGGAGCCGTAGGCTTCTTTGAGGATGTCGCGGATCGACTTTTGAGGATGGGGATTATCGTTGCTGCCGCCGACGGCCATGGCGATGAGTTCGACTTCGTCGTTGGGGCTGAGGGTGAGGTCCGCGAGATTGTCTCGGGAGACGGATTGTTTATTGAGGAAGAGGGCGAGGTAGGGGTGGATGTCGCCGTTCTTGGTGAGGATGCGTTCTTGGAGTTGGGGGTGGTCTTTGCAGAGGGTGGCGAAGAGTTCTTGCATCGATGAGGCGTCGATGTGGAGCTCTTGTTGATCGCCGGCGTATTTCTTGAAGAACTTGGGGATATGGAGGAGGACAGACATGGTGAACCTAGTTTGTAGTTTGGAGCCTTTTAAGGGCGCGCTTTGTATTTGAGTAGGAGGTCTTCGAGGGCTTCTCTGAGGAGGCTTGCTTCGCCTTCTTGGCAGGATTGGGCGAGGGCGCGGAGGGCTTCGAGCTGTGTTTTGGGGTAGTGGGAGGTTTTGGTGACCATGTTGTCGTCTGGTGGGAGTCCGACGCGGTTTTTGCCGAGGCGTTTGGCGCGGCGGGCGGCGGCCATGGCGCGGAAGAGGACGGTTTTGAGGTCGGAGCCGTCTTTTGGGTATCCGGCGAGGCCGATGCTGACGGTGACTTGGTGTTTTCGGAAGCTGGCGCCGCGTCCGGAGGATATGGGGGTGTCGGCGACGGCGGCGCGGACGTGTTCGAGTTTGAGGAAGGCTTCTTCGGGTTCGATGTCGGGGAGGAGAAGGAGGAAGATGTCTCCGGAGAGTCGTCCGAGGCGTTTGCTGTTGACGTTTTTGTGTTTGGAGATGCGGGTGGCGAGTTCTTTGAGGAAGAGGTCACCGCGGTCGAGTCCGAAGATGTCGTTGATTTCTGCGAAGTCGTCGCCGTCAATGATGGCGGCGGTGAGTGGGGTGCCGGTTGTTTTTGCTTGTTGGAAGAGTTTTTGTGCGTGGGAGCGGATGCTGGGGGCGTCGAGGACCTTGGTGAGTTCGCAGACTTTATTTTTGGTGGTGATGGATGGGGGATTGGGCGCGGGGTTGCTTTTGGGGGGGCGACCGCGTTTGCGAGGGCTTGGGCTCGCTGATTGAGATTTGGCTTTGTCTTTTTTCATCCCCGGATTTCCTATGTTGGTATTGATCGAAGAGTAGAGCAATTGGGGTGGCTGAGGGCAAGGGAGTGATAATTTTTAAGGAAAGGTGAAAGGATGGGAAGGCGGTCGAGTCTTCTTTTGTGAAGCGAGGCGTGAAGGCAGCGCATTTCGCCATGAGAGTGGTGATTTATCTTAGTTTGGCGAGCGTGAGCGTCGTTGAATGGGGCTTGGGACTTTGGCGTCCTTTGTCTGGAAAAGGCGACTTGAAATTAATTTTGATTTTGCTCTTGAAGTGTGAAGGGAAAGGGATAGAATCCTCCCTCTCTGAAACGGATCTATAGCTCAGTTGGTTAGAGCGCATCGCTGATAACGATGAGGTCCCTGGTTCGAATCCAGGTAGGTCCAATCAGTCATTAAGATTCAATCTTGATGATTTATATTTCTCCCGGGGATGTAGCTCAATTGGGAGAGCACCGGCTTTGCAAGCCGGGGGTTAGGGGTTCGATCCCCCTCATCTCCATTAACGGAAGGCGTGAACTGGAAACAGTTCGCGCCTTCTTTTTATTTGACACAACTTGGTATTTCTTGTCCATGTGGGCCAATATGTGGGCCAATTGACTGGAATTGCTTGTCATGACTCGCGGCATGGCGTTTTCAAGAGTGTCCGAACTGCTTTTGCAGAGCCATGAGCATCAAAGAGCTTCGATTGAACATCCAGGTAGTGTTTGCGGCCCGTGACACTCCCCAACAACATCGGCGCCTCTCCCCCTCGAAAACTGGAATGCCCCAATTGTTTGTCTATCGCAGACGGCAGGACTCCGCTTGATTGGGCCTATGTCTTGTGGGTCTTCCTAAAAGCGTGGACGCTTAGACCCGTGATCACTTGACCCCATTTGGAAACTAATCTCCTCCCTCAGGCCTTTTATCTCCGCTTCCTTGAGGGCTCACTTTGCTTCCATATCCGAGGTTTTAGGTAGGAAGCATGCTAAACCTCAAGATGTTTTGTTTCTCGCGAGGAGTTGCCATTCGGCAGACTTTCTTCGTATTTGAGGGACCCTTGCGGCGAGTCATTTCAGAAAATGACTCCTGGAGTTCGTTAAAACATTATTCTATAAGCGTGTTCGTCTTCCAAATTATTTTGATTGAAAGAATCGGAGCTGTTTAATGGCGTTTCGTATAGTTGGAAACACATTGTTGATCCCCGCAAAACACGGTCAGTGGTGCGATTTCCTCTTCGGGGCCAAATTAGTGGTATTACTACTGATTTTAATGATTCCTGGTTCAATTTTGAAATTCAAGTTGTCGATCGGTTTTCGGAATCTATTGATTGGTATTGAAGTGCTAAGCTTCGGCCTGTTTCTTTCATTGTTCTTTCTGAAAGCCCTCCTAGTCATTGATCGCAGTGACGGTCAACTCGGAAATGCGCTGTATTGGTTTGGCAAAGAGATTGTGGCTCCAGATCCGGCTCGTAGGAAGTATTGGCTTGGAAAAGCGAAATATGTGGAAGTTTCAAAGGTCCATTTTCAAAGAATTACAAGAGTGAAAGATAATCCCTCTGCCCCTGATAGTTCCACCGACCAGATATACCGTAGTAGTGGTTGGAGCTGGTCTGTTTCACTTAAGGGTCCACAGTATAATCTGCTTCTCCTCAGCGTGGAAACTAAGAACAAACAGATCACTCCAAAAATAGTTGATTCTGTGGCGAATCAAGTTGCGTCATTTTGTAACTTGTCGGTGGAATCTGAGAAGACAATCGAGGCTAAAAAGGCGTCAATCGCGGAGGATCTTTATCCGCGCTGTGAGCAGATTGGAAAGACTCTTAAGGCACCGGAGAGCGCTAATATGCCCGCAGCAAGGAGTTTCGCTGAACGTTTATGGCTCGATGACCCTCAAGTCGAGGATATTACGGACATTGAGATTGAACAGGAGATCAAGCGGACTTTTGAGTGGGCCGCGATGGTCATCTATCCGAGATGTCAAGAGGTTGGAAAACGTCTTGGAGCTCCGGAGGAGGCAATCAAGAAGAGCGCAAACGATCTTGCACATATATGGGCAGGAAAGCTCGAGGAAATTCCAGAGAGAGAAATTGAACAAGACATGAAAGTGTCGATGGAATGCTTGCTTCCTTAGCCTGAATCGGGATTTCTCTATTACTGCTCGACTGGAAGCGTTTTCAATAAGACGTAGAAATAGCTTTCAGTGTTCTTCGATTTGGGAGCGCGTAAACGAGGCGGTGGTGACCTGCCTCAGTGTCCAGGACTGTTGGCTCTTCTTCACTTTCGAGCGCTTTTCTCTCGCGCTATCCTGTCCATTTCTGAGTAAGAGACCAGCGGACCCTCAACGGTTCGGAGCAGTACAGTGGTCAATTCCTTGACTTCATTGTCCAGAGGGTTTCCAAACAACTCAAGCTTCAAGGTCTTCTCAGCTTGGCTACCGTTCTCATCATTCATCCCAAACTCCCCATCCAGAGTTTGATAGATATCCAAGACAGGGCTCTGTTCTTCCAAGCGATCGTAGCGTGTGCGGATCATCACTGGAACCGCTTTCACACGCTCGATCATTGCCTCCTTGAACCAAGCATAATCTTCTGCGCTGTCCTTAAAATGCGTCAGCAGCGACTTATAGACCAGTCTCTCCTCCCGACGTCCTCCTTCTTCTTCGAGGTACATTTTTATTCGGATATAGGGATTGTCACACCAAAGGAAGGTCTTGATCAGCGCACGGCTCCAGCCTTCACTTTTGAAGAGATCTTGGAGCAAGCGGTCAAATCCACTTGCGTGCTCAAAATCCCAGTAAGGGATGAAATAGTGCCCGAGTAGGTAGCTCGATTCCCGGTAAGTCTTGGCGAGCATATAAAGGGTTTCAACGCCAAAGACGTGTTCATCATCCACCCAAAGACTGGAAGTGTCGTTATAGCGTCTGGAATAGGCAACGATGGCCTGTCCCGTCTTGATCCATTCGTCCTTCAAGTCTGGGAACTGCGTTGTCAGAGCGAAAAGAATGGGCAAAGAGAACAATCCGTCTCTATTTGGCCGAGTCAGCAAAAATTTGCCGTCGGTCGAATATCTAAGATTGAAGCTATCTCGATAGAGGGTGAGATCCTTGATATCCGAAGAATCCAGACGCAGCGGAGTGGGCTCTGAGGCTTCGACAAATTCTATATCATTGTGTCTGTAAGCCTCGCCAGCATTCGTCACTTTGTTGTGAAGGATATCTTGGAATTCACTAAGCCCCTGCTTTATGGAATCGACACAGGCCAAATCTAATTTTATTAATCTCTTGTTCTTAAAGTCGGTCATGAACAGGACTCGCTTGCTGGTCAATTGTGGAAAGTGTGCCACAGCGATCTCCGGGTCCTCAAATCACTGAATGATTGAATGACCTGGAAACCATCGCCGGTAAAGATACACTGGGCCACAGTTGTGCGCCAGTGTCAGAACCAGAAACTCCCTCTGGAAACCAGGGCAGCCTTTTGCGAGATCAAATTAGTTTTCACTCAAGCTGGACCTTGGGAAAACCGATCCATTAGCAATGGACTTTACTGTTTCAGCTCGCGGGGTTTCACTCAACTTGCTGAGCCCCAGGCATCTCGATTGGAAATTGCATGCTCCGAAATGTGCTCGCGACCATCTTTGGCTTGTTTGTTGGTATGTGCGTGAATATGGCGCTCATTCAACTCAATACGACGGTTCTCTACCCGATGCCAGAAGGCCTGGATACCAATGACCCGGCTCAATTCAATGCCTATCTGGAAACCCTCCCCGCTCTCGCCTTTGTCGTCGTGATGCTCGCCCACCTTGGTCAAGCCCTCGTCGGCGGCTGGGTGGCGGCACGCCTCAGTCACTCACGTCCGAAGCTGCTCGCTATGATTGTTGGGGTCTTCTCTCTTTTGGGCGGCATCGCCGCTATGATGATGTTCAAAGGCCCCGCCTGGATGGCCATAGAGCTTCCGCTTTACCTAGTCCTCGCTTGGCTCGCAGGAAGCCTTGAAGAGAAGCGCCGGGCCGCGTTGTCTACCGCTGAACCCGCCCAGGATGCTTAGCTCTCTTCAATAGCCTCTGATCAGTGAAGGAAAGAATCATGAGCGCTTCTTAGTCAACTTCGGATTTTCATTGGAAGGAAATTCTGTGGTCCATATTCCAACTCTTGGTAGGTGGATTTAGCCAACGCAATGATATTGGCGAGCGAGACTATCAGGAGGCCTGTTAATTATGATTGTTCCGGAATTCCGTACCTTTGAAGAACATGTCGCGTTTATGAAAGAGGTATATGGGATTAAGAGAGACGATCCCAAAGACAAGAAGAAAAGAGAAGGTCCCGACGAGCCAGACACTCGGTCGTGAGGCCCATTGAATAAAAACAGTGGCCTAGAAGCTTTGCTGATGCTCTTCTACTGACGACAATCCCTTATGATGGCGCTATGAACGAGAACTCCTGCACGATCGCTATAGAGCAATACCTCAAAGGAACCAAGCTTTCCTATGTCTACTTGCATGAGGCAACATTGAGCGGGCTACGCAAATATGAAAGTGCGATTTGCTTCTTGTTGGCGTCTTGGTCAGCTCCTGGCATCGCGTCTCTGGGTCTATATTTCGACTTTCTCTCACAAGTTGAGCTAAAACCCAATGTGTCTCTCTTGATACTCAACACAGATGGTATTCCTGAGTTCTATGATCACCCGTTGCTTAAAGGCAGAATTCATGGGTGGTGTGAGAGTTTTATCTGGCAAGGTGGAGAGATCAAAAGCGAGAACTGCGCCGGCAGGTCTTTGGAGCGATTGTCGGCGTACTTGCATGAGAATTCATTGCTCAAATAGTGAGGGGGCTAATGACAGAGATCATCGAGCGACTAAACTGTGAATACATTGAGCCAGCACTGGCAGGGCTAGGATTCTCTAAAGGCTCGGATCACTGTTTCAGGAAGTGGTCAACAGATGAATCAAGTGTTTGCTCAATTGTACAGCCATGCAGGTATAGGCATCCTACAAACTGCTATACAGTGGAACTGGGGTTCTTCTCGCAATTTGTTCATGGGCACTTTGGTTTTCCCCACATGAAATATCCAGAAACTGCCGACTGCAATGCTAGCGGTGTAAATTTTCGGTTAGAGAAGTTATTGAGATTCAAGATCACCAATGGCTGGGCTATTGAGAGCGATCACGATTTTGCGGAAGTGGGGCCCTTCTTTAGGACGAACGTTGAAGAGCTCTTCAAGCCTCTGATAGACGAGCTTGGAACGTTGTCAGGGTGGGAGAAACACTTCTATGAATTTCTCGACGACCCGGACGTTACGGGCCGTCGGGGCTATAATTGGTCTATGTATACCTATGCAATTCTTGGGCAGAATTCGCCAAATTTAGTGAAAGCGGAGCAAGCCATTCAAAGTCATGAAAGTGAGCCGCAGAAACGACGCATAGAAGTCCATTTAGATCGGCAGAAGGCATTTATCAGAGCTCTTCGGTCTTGATTAATGCCGAACTCTTGGGAACGAAAGTAAGTGCAATGATCAAATTGTCAAAAGAGTCTGCGGCGAATATAGGTCACCGGAAAGAAACGCGTTTGGTTTACTGTCGGATCCCAATCAAGGGTAAGCAGGGCTCATTCAAAGATCACCCAATCAAGAAGCGCCAATCAAGGGCCAAAGAACCCCCTTCAAAAAGGCTGGATGAAACAGAATCATCATCGGCCCTGCGAGCCAGAACACACACCAGACATGCCCCCACCGGGTCCTCCTTAAAAACTCCTTAAGGCCCTTAAGCTTCCTCTCACAGAGGATGAGCACGCCATGGATGAGGAAGTAAAGCAGCGGCAGACCATAGCCTTCTTGCACCGGGAAGCTAATCGCAAACTCATGAACAATACCCGAGTATAGGAAGGCCGCCATAGCTCCCACGTTGCGCCCGAGCACTGGCGCCAGGGGCTTGTTCACCGCGCTCTGACACATCTCTGTGAAGGGCAGGTTCCAACGCTTTCCCCAGAACTCAGAGAGGGTCTTGGAAGCCAGGGGATGGGGAAACAATGTGTACGTCTTAAAGCCATAAATGCGCCAGAGCCCCGCCAGCACATTAAAGCTGCCGAAGTGGAGGACCAAACTGACTCCGACTAATAAAGTGGGGGTCGCTGCCGCCGCAGACTCAGTCTCGACATAGAGAAAGCGAGAAAAGCCAATGAGCAGCGCTCCGGCAATGGAACGAATGATGCCCTTGAGGATCAGGGCAAAGCCTTCTTGAGAGTCGGGCTCGCGGTCGGCGCTGAAGATTTCGGGGCGCATTCCTGGCCACAGACCCGCCCATAGCAACCAGCGACCATAACTGAGCTTGACCTTGCTCACCTTCACGTCTTCGACCGCGACGACGACCTTCATGGCCAGTAAGAGGGCGTAACACATCCCCAGCATCCGGAAGCCCCCGGGCTCCGCTGCGGAGATCCGTTCGACAGCGAAGAAGCTCCCAAGCACCCAGGACCAGGCCAGGATTCGGGCTAAACCCAATGACGGGATCCGAGTGAGGAAATAGCCGACGATAAGAGAGGCGTAGGGAAAGGCGAGGACCAGGGCGATCATCGATGTTGAGGCCGGCCAATAGGCGGCCACTAAGTTTTCCATGCTGTCCTCACTGCCCGGAAATAGCTTGTAGGTTGATATACAGGGCCGCGCCATAAACAACAGTCAAGGCGACGAAGAGGATCTCTAACAACCACTTCGCGATGGTGTGAAAAAGCCCCTTGGGGAGATCGGAGATATCGAAGTAGGTCCATTGAATGACGACCCGGGAGAACCAATACAGGAACATGAAGCCGCAGACGCAGGCCGCGAGCGGGCTATGATCGAGAAGCAAGTGCGGTCCGAATAAGGAGATTAATCCGAAGCTGAGGTTGGTGGCCCAGATATACCCGGCGTAAGTCCAGAACATTTGACGAAGTAAGGTCTTGAGGTCCTTAAGATCCTCTCCCCAACCGAGCACCTTAGGAATGGCAAGGCTGCCAATGATCAGTGCAATTTGCGAAAGTCCCGCCACCATGAGTAAATTATAGGTCACCGTCTCAATGTCCATGAATCCTTTTCCTTCAAGGCCTACAGGCCTACTTGAGTCACCACTTTACCGCTTTTATGCAAGAGCTGTCGTTATGGCAAACACGGTATTGCAAATATACTGCCAAAGGCCTTGGAGAACATTATCACAGAATTGAATATGACTTCGAGACAACGATCTCCTAGATAAGAGAGAAGCCAAGGATATCGAACAAAATCGGCGAGGGACTCGGGGTTTAATTCAATAAAAGCAGTTTAACGAATCAACAGTAAACCCGTCCCTAGACATCAGACTTTGCTATTGTGTCGGACTAGATAGGTAGGAAAAGTGCGTGGCGACGGTTTGTGTGCAGTGTGGCCAAGATATTGATAGCGACAATGCGATCTGTGAAGAATGCTCGGTCAATCCTGTTTGTTTTGCTTTAGAGCAGCTTGCGCTTGTTCAGAGTCTCAATGAATTAATTGGGGAGCGAGAGCGCGTCAGGGCAGCCCTTGACGCATTGGAAAACTCCGAGCCTTCCCAGGCTGAACAGGCGAGTCACGTTTTCTTAGAGGCCGAAAAGGCCTGTCACGAAGCGACGAAGAATTCACTCGCGAAGGCCAAAAGCCGGGCTTCATGGCTCTATGTGATGGGATTGAACGGCCGCGCCGACTCCGACTCGAAAAAGCTGCTGGCCGATCTCGAATATGAGCGAGCGGTCAAAGGGCTTGGACCCTGGGCCGATGACCCTGGAGAACTCCTTTCAGCGCTTGGCGTTGAGGCGCTTCCAAAGAACAGCGCTCCAGAGACTATGGACGGGAAATGTCCAGTTTGCTTGGCCCCTGTTCTCGCTTCAGCCGGAGACTTTGCGGAGGGGCCATGCCCGAACTGTGTCGAAAAATTTGTCAAGCAGAGTCCACGTGAAATGAAAGTGCTGGTGCAAGAACGGAAGAAAGCACCGGCGGTCGCGATTAAGATAAAGAAGCAGGACGCTCGTAAGGAGGATAGAGCAAGGCTCCGAAAAGAGCGCAAAGACGCTCCAAGGAAGAAAAGCAAACCCTCTTTTGTGAAGTGGATCAGTATCTTTTTGCTCTTTTCAACTGCCCCGGCTGCTCTTTATCTTCTCAAGGATATGGATCAATCTCCAAAGTCCCGGCGATTATCAATCATGGGGGTCGCCATTGTCTGTCAGTGCCTAGCGCTCTATCTGCTCCACAAAAAGACGAAGCGCAAAGCTCCAAAAGACCCTGACCCGAGCACTACCCAAATGAGCGTCTCGGAATCGCCTCCAAATCAGAATGAAACAAATAATCTAGACTGAAACTGAGCTCTTCCCTAAATGACTAGCTTATTTCCAGAGTTACTGCAGTTTTTTGAGGGCTTTGTCGTCCCTCAAAGTGATCCTTTTAGACAGCAGTCATTGCATGGAGCTTAGTGCTCTGTCATCCTTTATTCCATGGGTTCTGACAGTTCATTGGGCCGTGAATTTCGTTAGCGATCAGTCATATAGCTCGCTAAATTCCTATCACCCTGTCTCATTCACAATCCAATTCTCTAGCCAGAGACCCTATGAATTTAAGGATGACACGGCCTAGCGCCGGAACCCTTGAATTCCTGTGCCTTTGCAGGACTTGCAACTCGTCTGCGTCTCTTTTGATGTGGTCGTTCTGGTTTCGACCAATGCGCCGAATTCAGTCCGTGTCCGTCCCGAGCTATCGCGGTAAGTCACATCCTTGCGGGAGGTTCCCGAACTCGTACGGATAATATATCGACCACTCGCGACGCTGCCTCCTCCCCCACAAGTCCTGCACGACTTGATTTGGGCGCAAATGGATCGGGTTGAGACCGCTGGTAGTTCCGTCAATCTTGAGTCCCAGCGAGACCCTGGGAATTTCCAAGCGCCACGCTCAAAGACCAGGGCGCTCTTCGGTAAATGCTTAATGGGCATCACTAAAATCTTCACTCCGTCGATCATCGCGAAGTGCAGATTGAAGGCCCGCTCGTTCACCACTCTCGAATTCACACCGTCGTAAAGATCTTTCATGGGGAGAGACGCAAGGGCCCTGGCAGCCGCGGGATTTCCCGAGCTGAGCCTTGGCATATTCTTAACTCGCAGTCGCCTCTCTTCCTTCCAACGGGCGTGCTCAAGGGCCCGCTTTTTGCGCATATACTCACGCTGTCGCTTCGCTTCAAGAAGTCTTCCTCCAACTCGAGCTTTCAACCAGGCGACCACGGGACCCTTCTTGGGCGCCGCTTGGATCTTCTTGACCCAAGCTTCCACCCCTGAACTATTCAAGCGGTAGAGGTCGAACAGCAACTTCATTGTCAATTCGGCGAGTGCGTCCGCCTCCATAGTGTTTTCAAAGGTATAGGATTGATTATTCACTTTTCCGGACATTCGGAGCGTTGGAACTCCCCCCAACAAGAGAGGATCCAAGGCCGCGTCGCACCAGTCTAGCGCAGAAATGTATGCCCTGTCTTTCACGATGGGGACCCGAATATTTCGACCGTCGGGGAATTTTAGAGTGAAGACCTTATCTTTCAGCGCAGCCTCCACGGGAAGGTTCTCGCCTCTCTTGACCACCTTGACCGACTCTTGATAGGAGTCATCGAGGAAAGGACGTTGGACCAGGGCATAGGGTCCCGTTGTGACCAGGAAAACAAGATCCACAGGGAAGACCATCGGCCAAAAACCCTCGCTGAATGTGAGGACCAACATGGTCATGGAGACCGTCTCTTTTTTGGTCTTGGTAATCTTACAAGCTTCGCTCCATTGCGGATTGAGATCGAGCTTTCCTTTATCTCGGCTGACTTTCAATAATGACGGGGAGGACCGCTGGGAAATGTCGAAGAGCGTCTGTCGTTCAACGTTGACCTCGTTCCACACACACCCCGAAAGGGACAACGCAATGACTAGGATAAATAGGCGAATAGACATAATCTCCTCCAAGGCCTGGGCTTGAATTCACACTCTTCCCTGCGAGCTAGGTTGTGCACAAGAGACATTCCCTACATTTTACCGCTTGATTCTCCAAAAGTCGAGCGGCGAGCATGGAGCCCTCGAGCAGAGAGGAAGGATGGGAAAGGAGGCGGGCCTAGTCGGTCCCTAGAGGCGCTGTTTAGCGTTTTGGGTGGGTCGGGCTGATCTCAAAGAGATCTTATGGAGAAGGCGTCATTGTGCGGAGCGCATAGGTAAGCGTGTGCATAGGAAGGAGTTCCCCTAAAAAGACGGCGCCGATCACAGGCCCGAGGACCCTGTCTTTCCCTTGACGGAAGTTGAAACAACCCAGCTTCTTGTTGTTCTCATCTAAGACGAAAAGGCCCATGGTGTCTTTATTGAAGAGGCGGCAAGCAAGGTCATGCCACTTCAGCTTGAGGGTCCTTCGCTCCGTTCCTGCGGGGCTCCACTTCCGAGAGCGGAGAGCGACGCCAAGCCGCCATTCTCTGGAGGGCGGCCAAAATATTGCGTGTTTTGCAGTTGTCATCCGTTCCTGGATCTTCCATGATGCGCGGCCCCGAATATCCTTCCCAGCGAGGAAAAGCAAGCCATGGACATTCTTTGGAATGTATTTTTAGCGGTGCTCGGCACCCTTATTGTTTGGAAGAGCAGCGAGCGCCTGGAGTCCTCCAGCGAGCAGATCGCGACTTATCACGGACTGCCAGAGATCGTAAAAGGCGCCATCATCACCGCCATTGCGTCGAGCTTTCCAGAGCTCTCAAGCGTCGTGATCTCAACCCTCGTTCATGGGCAATTCGAGCTTGGTATCTCCGCGATCGTTGGCTCAGCCATCTTTAACATCCTCGTCATCCCCGCGGCCGCTGTCTTGCTTGGGGGCAAACTCATCGCAGACCGTCAAATCGTCTTCAAAGAAGCCCTCTTTTACATGATCGCCGTCTCCGTTCTTCTTGTGACCCTTTGCTTCTCTGTTATTTACTTTCCGGTGGAAGGAGAAGTTCTCACTGGCAATCTGACCCGGGGATTATCATTGATCCCTGTCTTTATGTATGGGATCTACATTTTCATTCAATATCAAGA
>JARGOJ010001269.1 GCA_029210225.1 Planctomycetota bacterium | reverse complement strand
CATTAAGAATGCGAAAGAGCGGAAGGTCAAAGCGGAAGCGATGGCTGAGAAGGGTTCTATCGTTTACGTTCTAGAAAACGACGCGAAGAAGACGATCAAGCTTTACAACGAGGCCTATGCGCTGTTCCGGAACTGGAACTATCGGGACAAAGCCTCGAACTTGGCGCTTCACATCAACCGCATCGATTCGGCCTTAGTCTGGGGAGAACAGGCTATGGTCGGGCTCAAGGCCGTGATTGACCGCGCCCACGCCTCCAAAAATCTCACCGACGCTCAGAAGAAGCAAAAACTCGCTCAGTTAGACGAGAGCCTGATAAAAGTGAAGCTTCAGGTGGCGACCTGCCATATTCTGAAGAAGAATGTGAAGGAGGCCGACCGGCTCATGAAGGGGGTCACAAAGTTTGGTATCAATCACCAATACAACCTCGCGCTCTATCGCGCCGCGCAAGGCAAAAAGGACGAGACCTTCAAGGCCCTTGAGACCTTCGTAAAGAATCGAACGAGCATCAAGGCCCGCAATCAATCACGAGATTTTATTGAGACCGAGCCCCTCTTCAAACCCTTTGTCAAAGATGACGACAAGTTCAAATCCTTGGTGAAGCGAGAGAAAGAAAAGGCAACAAAGTAAGACAGGGGCGGGTGTGCTTATCGTCTTCCAGGTCAAGAAAAGGAGGATAATAACCATGAAACGCCAAGTTCTTTATCGACAGTGTCGCCTTGAAAAACAAACTCAGAGAGGAAGCAAGCATCTCGTCACCTGGCTCCCACAAAAAGTTGCGAAGCTTCGCAATGTCCTCCGCCTCAAAGACGACGCCGGGCAGTGGATGGATGGTTGGCAGGTGATGGTCGTCGGCACACGGAGCCAAAGCTCTGTGCAGCTCGATAAGCACTATCGCGCTTCTCTCAAGCTTAGCTAACAATCTCAAAGAAAATGAAACCAGGCGCCTCACGGAGCTGTAAAGCACCTTAGAACTCTTGAGTTATAAGGTGTCCGATGAATCGCGAGCGCGCTTTGCTTCTCATTCTTTGTTTGTCTCTGCCAGGATGTGGTGGAGGTGGAAGCAGCGGTGGTGGCGGATCTCCCAATCCAGCTCCGAGCACTTCCACAACAACGATCAGCGCCACAATTGACGGAAGCTCCGTCACCGGGTCCATTCAGCCGCTCTGGAGGGATCACTATGACCTCTCCTACACCCACCTCAGTTATACCGCCGAATCGGGCTTTTTAAACCTCGCTCAGAGCCTCTCCCCGCGTTCTTGGCGTTGCTCTGTAGGTCGCTGGGAGGTTAGTACTCCAGCCCCCACTGGGGGCGCGAGCCTCGACCCAAACGTCTTACGGACCTGCGAGCGAGAGTTTTACCGCGGCGCAAACACTTTGGCCGAAGCGGATAACCCCGCTAACTACGATTTTACCTATCTCGATTCGCAGCTCACAGCCTTGCTCGGGCTTGGGGTCGAGCCCTTTCTTTGCTTCGACTACATGCCCTTCACCTTGAGTTCTGAGCAGAATCCAAACAACGCCGATAATGTTGGGGTGAGCGACCCCAACTTTAGCTTCTCCAACGGAATACGCACCGCGCCCCCCATGGACAATGCGGTCTACGCTCGGGTTGTGCGAAACACTATTCGCCATGTCCGAGGCCTCTTCGCCGGAACAAACAACTTCGGAGTTCAATTCTTTGAGATCGGAAATGAGCCAGACCTTGTTGCACCGAACGGGACCCCTGTGAAGTATTTCTGGTCCGGAGACGCGGCGCAGTTTGCTTCTATGTATGCAGCGATTGCTGCTGAAGTGAACGGAGACGCACAGTTATCAAGCACTATTTCTCTAGGGTCTGGGTCATTCGCGTTTCTTCCAGGAGAGAGCAATCCAAGGTTTAGTGTTCAATTCTTAAGCGCCATTGCAACGAATAACATCCGCCTCGATTTTCTCTCCTATCACTCCTACGATGACGACGCTAATAATCATTTGAATACGCTCATTCAAATTCAATCGATCCTTCAGACCTTGTCGATCAATCCAATGTTAGTCAATGGCGAGTGGGGCCGGGCCTTGGATGGTTTCGACCCTGTTTATGACCAAATTGAACACGGCCTGCTCAGGGTTCGTGTCATGGCGATTATGCAGCTCTTCGGCGTCCAAATCGCTCATGAGGCGCTGTTTCGTGACCCTGCTCCCGGCGCAGGAATATTGGGTTTACTAGGAACTGGTCCGAGCCGGAAGAAGCCAGCGACCGACGTTTATCTGGCTTTAAACAAACTCAAT
>JARGOJ010001268.1 GCA_029210225.1 Planctomycetota bacterium | reverse complement strand
GTGCCGAAGAGCGATCACCCCAAGGTGCTCGATTTAAAGGTTGGCCATTTTCCTCATGAGCTCTTCGACGAGACCTTGAAGGACTACAACCGAGGAGGCTTTGTTGATTATGGAAGCTTGTCGACCAATCGGTATTCATTGAACGCCTACCTCGCTGTGATCGCCAAGGTCAGCCCGCGGAATTCGAAAGACCACTTCGCGACTCCGAAGCATGAGCTGGCCTACTGGATCAATGCATACAACGCGCTGATCTTTCAGAACATTCTCAAGCGCTATCCCCTTCGTGGTTTGGAAGGGCAGATCCTTCAGACCACCTTCTTTAAGACCGAGGAGTTTATCGTCGGGGGGGAGGCTATGAGCTTGGATGGGATGGAGGATGAAGTGATCAAGCCGGGCTTCTCCGACCCCCGAGTCCATTTTGTCATGAATAAAGGATGTGTAAGTTGTCCGACTTTGCCAGAAGAGGCTTTTTTGCCTGAAAAGTTGGAAGAGCAGCTTCAGCGTGAGGTGAAGAAATTTGTCATGGAAGAACGGAATGTAAAGATTAAGGCCAGGAAAGGACAGCTGGTCTTGAGCCCCATCTTTCGGGACTATAGAGACGAAATCGTGAATCATGTGAGCGTCAAAGGGCAGGGCAGTGAGGATGCTCGCCTGATCGCCTGGATCAATCGATACAGGGCGAAGGATCGGAAAATCCCGAGGCTGTCGGAGGACTGGGACATTAAGTATAAGGATTTCGATTGGTCGCTGAACGATCGAGTGGGTGAAGGGGAGTCTTCCGAGTAAGAGGTCGCCCTGACCCTATATCTTTATGCTTGAGGAAAAAGTGAGCGGGATTTGGGAAGGGTGTGTTTGGGAGGGACTTGGCAATTTTCCTGACTTCTCCGAGGAGGCTGGGGCTGGGGTTTTCTTCTGGGTGAATGGATTTTGGAACACCACAATTTCTCCCTTGTGTTTCGTATGGTGCTTAATTTAAACTGCCTCAACTGCATGACTTGCAAGCCATTGCGACCTTTGCAGCTTTTTTTCAGTGGACCTTGAGTGGAAACTCAGGAGAACCTCATCGTCTTGTCATGCAAGTATTGTCGGGGGTTAGAACGATAATTGAGACAAGGCGTCGGGCTCGATCACATACCAGGGCGGGTGTGTGGACACCTCTTATGAGCTTTCAGACATTCACAACACACAATCAAACGTACAATTTTCTCCATCAAAAAGGTGACAGTATGGGTCGGAATTTCAGAGCCAACTCGCGCACACGCGTTTTGTCTTTGTGCGTCCTCGCAATCGCTTGCAGTTTAGCCGTTTCTGGCTGTGACAATGACCGAACCGGCCGTGGCCGGAACGACGGTGTATCGGACGCTCCTGTTCGAATCGCCGGAACGGTTCAAGCGAATCAGGTAGAGGGCGCCACCGTCGTAGCCTCAGTTATTGAGGCAAACGGAACTGTAGGGGCTGTGCTTGGGCAAGCCGTCACAGATGCGGACGGTCGTTATACGCTGGCCTTGAATGCCGGTTTTGATGGATATAGCGGACCCGTCTTTTTGACGGCGACCGGCGGAACATACACCAGCGAGGGTACGGGCAATGGGTCCGTGACGCTGAATGCCACGTTCTCTGCGGTCTTGTCCAGTTTGAAGGCGCTCGATCCGAACAGCGGGAGCCTTCCGCAAAACGCCAATATCACGATATTGACGACGCTCTCAGCCCAAATGGCCTTAAGGTCGACGGGCGGGATCACCGAAGCGAATGTGAACGCAGCAAACGCAGCGATCCAGAACGCTTTTGGGGGCGGATTCGATATCCTTGAGACCGGGCTCGTCGACCCGACGACCGCATCAAGCGATCCTGTCTCGGCGGCTTCTGCGGACTACACCTTGCTCTCAGCCGCTTTCGCGCAGCTGGCCGCAGACCTGTCCCAGACGGAGACCGCTCAGTTCAACATACGTATCGCCGACATCATCGACGGTCGTTTGGACGGCAAGGCTCCAACCATTAACCCCGATCCTGACTCGGCCGTCGTGCTCCTGATCAACCGCGCTCTGGCCCGCTTCGTTGCCTCTAGCCGAAATGCTCGGGCCCTCGCGCTCAGCAGCGCCACCCAATCAGCCTTGAACAAATTCGACGGCAACTTCGCCCGAGACACGGTTCCTGGGCTCGATGTGATCGCCCCAAAAATTGGTGAGCGCTTCCCCGTTCCCGGCAGCACCAACCTTCCCCTCAACACACGTATCTTTGTGAAGGCCGACGAAGAGCTGAATCCAAGC
>JARGOJ010001267.1 GCA_029210225.1 Planctomycetota bacterium | reverse complement strand
GCAAATGGCTTTGTAGGCTTGGTTGTCTCGGAGGGTGTAGTGATTCTCGTGGCCGTCACCTTTGCAGATGGCTTTGTAGGCTTGGTTGTCTCGGAGTGTGAGGGCGGCTTCGTATGTTTCCCCGGGGTAGATGTACTGGCCGTCTCGGGCGCTGAAGGCGACATCATATCCTTCTGCTTTATAGAGATACTTATCATCGCGCCAAGTGAAGAGGACGTTCTTGCCTTCGGGGCCGCTAATAGTGATTGTTGCCATCGTGTTGCCTCGCGTTAGGCATTCTATTTGAATGCGAAAGTGACTTATGTTTACGAAGCTCTAGTGATAAATCACAATGTTATTGTGCGCTAGGCTCATTTCCCAAAATTCGTTTCTAAAGACTTTCAAACAAGGGCTTAGATAAATTGTGAGAACGAAGTTTGGAGTGACGAGGAGTTCTTGAGAGGGGCTTGTGATCGGAGGCTTCTGAACTCTCATTGTCCGCGTAGTGTTTTCCAATTTGGCTCGGAAGCTGAGATTCAAACGTACAAAAAGAACAACATTTCATCTTTTTTGGACTTTTCTTGAGTCGCGCGAGTCGGCGCTGAGCCCCCAAAAAAATGGGCAGAGATTCTCATTCGATGCTCCAGGCAAGAAAGTCGGAGAGGAGAGTTGAAGATGCGATGCTTGAAAGGACGATACAAGAAAAGACAAGCTATGAGAGACGGCAACAATTGGAGAGCAGAGGTTAGGCGTGGCTCCGGTTTTAGGAATAGCAGATCCGGTTGAGATCCTTCTCAACACAGTTCGTGACGGGAAAATGGATCCCTGGCAGATTGACATCATCAAAGTGACTGATGGCTTTCTTCAGGAACTTGATCGTATCGGTCAGGACGATCCACAATTACTAGCTCGCTCTGCGCGCTGTATTTTCTACGCCTCGGCTCTTGTTCACCTCAAAGCGCAGGTGCTCAACGACTCCTCGCTTCTCATGGACGAGGATGACTTTGTTGAGGACGACGACTTCCTGGACTATGAACGTCCAGCTCGTCTTGAACGCCCGCTCTTTTATCCTCGGGCCGATGCGCCTTTGGTGCCACGAGATCGTCGTCCACGAGGTCGCTCACTGACCTTATCGGACCTCCTCGATGCCCTCAAGCGCCTCGAAACCGAGACGATGGCCGCGGACGACGATTACGACGATCCCTGGGATGTGCCGATCTTCGATGAAGATATTCGAGATATCCCCACCGCTCACGAAGACGACCTCGAAGGCGATATCCTGAATCTTCGAGAGATCATTCGCGGTCGCTTTGATGCGGACGATAAGGCCTTCTCTCTCGACGATCTGCGCGGCGAAATGACGCGAGGCATCGCTTTTAGAGCCTTGCTCTTCCTCGCTCACGACGGTGAGATCGAAATGGAGCAGGAAGACTTCTATCAAGAAGTGACCATCGTGCCAGGATCTGAGCCGCTTAAAGAAGTCACGGAAGAAGAGAAGTTAAAGCGCCAGAGCCACGAAGACCGTCGCGTTCAAGCTCGGGAAGAGCGCAAGAAACGTCGCTCTATACCGCGGCCTAACAACCGTCGTGGTCGTAAGTTGACGAGACGCCCTGGATTATCCCCAGCAGCGTCGTCAAGGCGTCCTAAATCGCGTCTGAGGGGTCCTCGAATGATGGACCGGAAGGCGCCGGAGATAGACGAACCGGTGTTTAAGAAGCCGGATGAGCAAACTTAAAGTCTTGGGTGTTTTTGAATTGGGTTACGGGTTTTTGTCTGTTTGAGTGTGAGGAGTCGAAGTCGATGCATGAAGAAATGGAGGCGTTAGCGCCTGTTCAAGAGGACACCGCTGAGCAAAGCGGAACCCAACAAGCTCTCTTTGAAGAGACTGTGAAGGGACCTATAAATCGGATTGCCGAAGAACTCGCAGACGATCCAACTCTCGACCCCCAAGACGCTGTTGAGGAAGAGAGCGAAGTCTTTCCCCCAAAAATTTATTCGTCCTCAAAGCTCCCCGGCGCTCGCGCCAGCCAAGCAAAAGACTTGGATCTCCGCATTGAAGGCTTGCTCTTCGTCACGGACGCCCCGCTCACCGGACCTCAAATCTCAAGCATTCTTAATGTGTCCTTGAAAAAGGTTATGGAGACCCTACGAGGCATGATCAAGAGCTTCGCTCGTCGTCGCTCAGCCCTCGAACTCCGTGAGCGGATCCGTCGCGGACGCCCCGCCTTTGTCATCGACCTCAAACCCGAATATCGCCCGGACGTCAAACCACTTGCCCGCCCAGCTCTG
>JARGOJ010001266.1 GCA_029210225.1 Planctomycetota bacterium | reverse complement strand
TGAGCTGCGATAAAGCGGAAGATTGGCGAAGGATCTTTCGATCGCGCAATGAAGAAGGATGTCTTTGCGCCAAGCACCAGAACCAGTCGACTGCAGCTCGGGCCAAGCAAAGCAAGGAAGGCGTCGGTTTGGTCGCCGAGAATTGTGGCAAAGTCCTCCGCGCTCTCGGCGATGGCCTTATAGACCGGCTCCTTATCATTGAGCGCTTTGAGGACCCCAGCGGTCTTTAATCCCAATCCGTGAATGACGCGAATCAAGCCAGCGTCTTCAATGTAATCTAAGAGGCGGCTTTGATTGGGTTGTATCCCGTCGAAGAAGGCCTCGACGTCATAGGAGAGAGAGACAATTAAGTCGATGAGCTTCTCTCGACCCATCGCTTCAAAGGCATCTCTCGGACGGTATAGCGCGCTGATGAAGGCCCCTGCCTCAGGACCGAGGGCCTCAAAGAAGGCGAAGGACTCGTCGATGCCAAGACCAGTAAAGAAGTCACCGGCGTTTTCACCAAGACCAGCGGCGAAGAGATGGGAGTTTCTAGAGAGGCCCTTTGCAAAGTCTCGTCCGTGGGTGCCAAGGCCGGCGCCAAAGTGCTCGGTGTCTTCTTCGAGGGACCGGGCGAATTCGGCGCTGCGGGCATTTAGATTCTTGGCGAAGACTTGCCAATAGGATCCAATTTCTTGAAGCTGGGAATCAGGGATAGACTCTAAATTGTCGGTCAGCCATTGGAAATTATTGGCCAATCGGCGCATTCGATTCCATTTAAGGAAACCCATCAAGGCGTTGGAAAAGCCTCCTAATGAGAACTTTCCTCCAAACCAGGGCTTGCCCCACCACCACTGCTGCCAATCCTTATAAGAGCTACGAATCGTAGAATCTCCTTTTTTGAACGTCGCCAATCGTCATCATAACCCAGCCTCACCAACTAAATATAGAAGCCCAGGCAAAGCGTGACACTAGCTCAATTTGACCCCAAACAATGGGATAAAGTCATCAAGCAACACCCTCCATTCACTTGGCTCTATCGCAGTCTTTGCCTACTGTTGCTGCTCTTCGCAGTCTTCCTCAGAACGCCGGGTTTTAACAGGTCTCTCTGGTACGATGAACTCTTTAGCGTTGTTCACTTTATGAGCGGATCCTTCTTCGATTCCTTATGGACCTACCGAGCCGCGAACAATCATCCCCTCTACTCATTTATGGCGAACCTCTCCGCACGCTTCTTCTCTGGGGATGCCGCCTTTCGCTACCCTGCTCTCCTATTCGGTCTGGTCGGCGTTTTCCTTCCTCTGTACATGGGTCCGAAGCTTGGATTCTCTCGATTCACATCCTTCGTTGCAGCGCTCTTTCTCACCATCGCCCCAGGGCACGTCTTATATTCGATTGAAGCCCGGGCTTATAGTGCTTCGGCCCTGTCAGCAGGGCTCATCATGATCTTGCCTGCGCTGAATCTGAAAAGTCGAGGTCAACTTTGCGCTTTCACTGGAGCGATTGTCTTTGCGCTCTGGGTGCACCCGGCTAACGCGCTCATAAGCATCGGAGTGAGCTTATCCCTCTTAATTCAGACGCTCACAAGGACGAAAAGGCTTGCTCCGAATAATTCTGGGGCAAAGTCTTTTCTGATCGCCTCAATCATCGGCCACGCGCTAGTTTTCCTCATCTACCTCAAGATTCTCAAGCGTCTTGTCTCATTCGCCCGACGCAACGTCCTTCAAGACCTGAGCCTCTCTCCTCACAGCTACTTTACCGGCTTGCTCTCTTCCCTTAGCTCCTGGGATAGGATCGCTGAGATCTCCGGTCTTCTCCTGGCCTTCACCTGCCTTGGCCTCTTTAGAGCCATGCGAGAAGAAGGTCCGATCCAACGCTTTGGATGGCACTTCCTCTTTTGCCTCGGGCTCTCTTCCTTGTTTTGGCTACTTCCTGGGACCCTCTATTATCCTCGTTTCTCCCTGACACTGATCATCCCCTTTTGCTTCTTCGCGGCCTATGGGCTCGCGGTTTTTCTCAGAAAAGAAGCGCCGGGCTTGGCCTTCATCATCCTCATTCTCTTCTCGGTGATAAGCCTTCAAAGCTCAATTGCGTGGCGCTGGGCATCAGAGCCTCTACAGGATTATAGAGGAGCTATGAGAGAGGCGAAGGCTTGGCAAAGAGGAAGCGGAGGTCAGATTGTGGCGGGGGCGACGGGGGCCGAGCTGTTTGAGTATTACAGCGAGGTTCCTGTACTGGTCATAGAGAATCGAGAGCAGCTGAGTAAGCTTCGGGAGCGGGGTCCGGTTT
>JARGOJ010001265.1 GCA_029210225.1 Planctomycetota bacterium | reverse complement strand
GATTGTGTTGTGACGATTGAGCTTGCCGGACAATTGTTTCAGGGCTTATCAAGAGAGCCTTTTCCTCGGGGAACAAAAGTTCGCTGGACCTTTAAGAATGCCCTAAGGGCCTTTGCCAAGTGAAGTTATTTTCAAGAAGTTGAAAGAGTGGGACGATGCCAGAGTTTGCCGAAGTGAATATTCAAGTGGCCTTCATGCGAGAGCGTTGTGTGGGGTGGAAGATTTCGGGCTTTGGCTATAACGGCCGACGTCACTTCAAGAACCTCTCTGATTCCAAGAGAACAGCTCAATTAAAGGGGTTCTTTGAGGGCAATGTCTTAGAGGACGTGACTCAGCGTGGCAAGCAGGTCATCATACGCACCAGGCATGGGGTCATCACTTCCCACCTTATGTTTAAGGGCCGCTGGACCATTGAGGGGGACCCCTTTACCTCGAATTATAAGGCTCACAAAGAGTTGCCTAAAGAGAAGGGCAACAGCTTTTGGGTCGTTTCAGAAGAGGGCCAAAAGTTGATCTTCAATGACCCTGAAAATATGGGGCATGTGTCGATCTTCCCAAATCGGAGCCCGGGAGACCTTGAGGCCCTGACCAAGCTCGGCCCTGAGGTTCTCATTACAGACTTCACCGATCCAGACTTTAGGGATGAGTGGGACTTGGACTACTTCGCGAGTAAGGCATCTCGAAGCAAGAAGGCGATCAAGGCCTACTTGCTTGAGCAGAAGTTTCAGTCGGGCCTCGGGAACATGTGGGTCTGTGAGAGCCTCTATATGGCTGGGATTGCTCCCAAACGCCCGGCCAAAGAACTCAGCCCCGAAGAGCTTGAGGCGCTTCACAAGGCGGCTGTTGGGATTGTTCAGCGGGCGATTGATACCCAGCTTAACTATGATGAAATCGTGAAGATCTATCGAAAAGAGGCCGACCCCGACGGCCACTCGGTCTTCAAGGAGAAGGTCGCCGGGCGGGATACCTTCTGGGTGCCTGAGAAGCAGTCCTAGGGCGAATTACGAAGTGACGACGAGCAGTAAATCCAGATAGCTGTTTTGCATTCTCTATGCGCGATTCAGCTCTGCGGGATTCAAGTTTTTCTACCCCCACCAAACAGCTGACGCCGTTTGACTCCCCCAAGGGGAGAGTAAGTGTTTATAGGGGCTAGGAAGATTTGAGTGAGAGCGAGCGAAGCCCGCGTTGGCGGACCACCTAATTTCCCCGAATAAAATAGCTGCCCTGTATTAGCGAAGGGAGGAGCGGTGCACGAGCGAAGCGAGTTGCCAGCCCTGAGCGCGGGTTGAGGGGGATCGGGGATAGGGGGCGAAGCCTCCTAACCTCCCCGAATAAAATAGCTGTCTGCCCCGGGATTTATTGTTCAGCTATGAACGGAAGCAAATGTGAACAGCTCCCATAAATTCTGTAGCTTTTCCGTAAACCGATCCCCCCACCAAACGGCTGGCGCCGTTTGACTCCCCCAGAGGGAGAGTAAGTGTATATAAGGGCTAGGGAGATATGAGTGAGAATGTGTTGAGAGTGCCATTGGGCGGACTACCTAATCTCCCCGAATAATTAGCGGCCCTGTATTCTCTTTTCAATAGGGGCTTGGCACGAAGGCGGCGGTGGTGAGGTAGCCGAGTAGCTCGGTCCATTTGACGCTGCCGTTGTCGTAGGCGATGAACAGGTCTCTGAGGGCGGAGTCGGCGAGCATGCGATCGAGACGACGACCATAGCGGACGGTGAAGCCGGCGCTGCTGAAGTCTTGATCGGGGTCGTAGACCTTTCTGAGGTCGCGGTGTCCCCGCTCGGCTTTATCTAAGAGGAAGCGGTAGACCTCGGGGAATTGGCTCTTTATGGCGATGGCGAAGAGGGCGTGGTGGATCATGACGGGGTTGCCGGTCGCGAGGCTGTGCATGCGGGCGAACTTAATGAGTTCTCGAACGATCTTGATGGGGGTGACGGCGGCGCGGCGCAGGTAGACCTCGACCATTCGCCGGAAGCGTCGGCCGCCCTTGTTTTCGAGGTTCATGAGCTTCATTTTTTCGAGGGCTTCAAGGACATAGTCGATGAGTTGGTCTTCGCCGATCCATGGAATGGTATAGGAGTGGGGGAAGATGCGCTCTAGGTAGAGGGAGGCTTGACGCTCAGCGACGAAGATATGGGAGGCGAGGTAGTCTGAGATGAGTTGTTTGCGGTCGACTGTGAGGACCAGGATAAGCGAGCTGATACTAAGAAACTCGGCGACGAATTCGATGAGTTGAATCTTTAGCTTTGAGTTGCAGAGG
>JARGOJ010001264.1 GCA_029210225.1 Planctomycetota bacterium | reverse complement strand
AGCATGTAAAGACCGGGCTTGTTCTTCATTTAGTTCCTGGCGGGGCTTTTCAAATGGGTTCTCAACATGGCTTAAGGGATGAGCTACCTCTCCTGCCGCTTAAAATTGGTGCTTTTTTGCTTGGACAGTGGCCTCTGCTCAATTCTGAGTGGCAGAGTGTCAGCCCGGATTATTTTCGTGAAGGGCTGTCGTATCCACGGAGTGGGATTAGCTGGTATGAGGCGCGAGTATGGCTGACGAAGGCCGGCGGACGATTGAGGCTCCCGTCGGAATCTGAGTGGGAATACGCCTGTCGCGGAGCGGTCACTGTGGAGGATAAGAATTACTATTGGGGCCATGACTACGATGGCCGCTATTGTTGGTGCCTTGAAAATAGTGGAGGTAAAAAGCACGACCCTCGGGAGCACCTGGGTTATGAAAATCAAATGGGTCTGATTGACTTGAGCGGCAATGTTTGGGAGTGGTGTGACGACCTCTATAAAGACTATAGAAGTGGCCAGCCCTATCCTGAAGATGTGCCCTTGAGGCTTTACCCGTTGCGGGGCGGTAGTTATAAGAGTGTGGCGGAGGCTTGCGGCTCAACTCGTCGTTTGGCGGCGAACGTACGTCAACGTCAGATCGACTTTGGTTTGCGCGTTGCCCGGTCCTTGCCCCCTGGCTTTTGCTAAGGCTCAATGAATTAGAATTAGAGACCAGCTATGATCGCTATTCATGACCCCAAAGAAAATTGGCCCGATGATTTCCGTGAGATTGCGTTAGAAATAAGAAGACGTCTTGGAGATAGGGCTTTAAGGATCGATCATATTGGTTCCACTTCGGTGCTGGGATTGGCCTCAAAAGATCGAATTGATTTGCAGATAACGGTCGCCGGTTTCGAGGGCTTTGCCAGTCTTGTGGAATTAATGGAACAGGGTTCTTTCCTCTATCGCGAGAGCAATCAAAGAGATCATAGACCGCCTGGAGATGAGAGCCCCGATTGGAATTGGGAGAAGCGCTACTTCAGTTATGGCCCGAATAAGCGCCCTGCCAATATTCACGTAAGGGCCGAGGGGCGGGCCAATCAACGCTACGCATTGCTCTTCAGAGACTACCTGAGAGCCCATAGAGATATGGCCTTAGCTTATGAAGCAGCGAAGCGGCAATTGGCAAAACACTTCGACGACACGGGTGTTTATTCCGATGTTAAAGATCCTATTTGCGATTTGATTATTGGCGCGGCGAAGGAGTGGGCGGATCGCTCAAATTGGACGCTTGGCAGCTCCGACGTATAGAGTTCTAAGATCGACGTGTTCGGCGCGAGCCTATTATTTCCCTCCGGCGGCTTGCATGTCTGCGATGCATTGGGAGTCAAATTGATTGGGGACGGTGCCGAGGATTTGAGAAATGGCATCGCTCTCAATGCTGAAGTGCATGACGCAGTTGTTATCGGTGTCATGGGCGCCATTTGGGGTATCCTGATGGGGATTGACCATAGCGATGCCATTATTGACAAGGCCCAGCGCGTGCCCGGCCTCGTGAACGATGACGGCCTGCTCGACAGCGGCGTTGGATAACACGGGGGTGGCCGAGCCGTCCATATTGTCTCGGAACATTCCGAGGGCCGATCCGCTGTAAGAAATCCCGAGGACCCGAGAGTTTCCATTGTCGAACTCCGAGCCACCATTCACATAAAGGAAGTAGAGGACCGTGGTGTTTGCGTTTGAGTAATGATTGCGAAACTGCCCCTCAACGCTTTGAAGATCGGAGACTCGCCAGGTGTTGATATTCTGAGAGGGGATGGTGTCGTCGATGAGCAGCGTAATATTGCTCTTACGACAGCGCTCGTTTAATCGTGTGATCAGAAGATTGAGGGCGCTGTTGTTGGCGTCTTTCCCCTGGATGAAGTCAATCTCGACAACGAGGTGTGTGAAGCTTGTGTCTCGAAGGAAATCAAGGGCTTGTGAGCCAGAGCTGCCTTGGTTCACAAATTGGGAACTGGTGACTAACAACTGAACAGCGTTCGAGGAGTTACCCCCGACTGTGACGACTGTCGGGCCAGAGCTTGCACCGTTCGGAACAGTCACTTGAAGCTGATTTGCGCTCGCTGTTTGTACTGTCGCCGTGACACCATTAAGAGTGACTTGGTTGTTGCTGGGATTGGGATCGAACTGACTCCCTTGAATCGTGACTGTTTGACCGACTTGGCTCACATTCGGTTGAATTGAATTAATCGAGGGATTCCCAGGGCTTACGGCCGTGATCGTAAATGATAAGCTGTTCGACTGACCCGCG
>JARGOJ010001263.1 GCA_029210225.1 Planctomycetota bacterium | reverse complement strand
CATTGCGAGGCTTCTTTCTTCAATCGTCTATGGGACTTCAATGGAGGTCAGCGAGGAGGCTCTTGTCGAAGCTTGTGAGGTCTTGCCAATGTCCGTCACGAACAGTTTGCACCCAGTTGGGATTGGCGATGAGCGCACGGCCAACGGCGATGAGGTCGGCTTCTTCGTCTTCAAGAAGCTTGAGCTTGGGCCAGGGGTCGGCGACGGTGTCTTTAACTTCACCGTAGGCTTTATCCATGGGGAGTGTGACGGAGACTTTGCCGACGGCAATCACTGGGAGAAGTGAAAGATCCCGGGACCATCCGGCGAGGGTCTTTTTGGGATCTTCGTCCTCGAAGGCGACGTCGTTGGCGTCTCGGGTGCTGACATGGAGGATGTCGACCCCGGCGTCTCGGAGGGCGAGCACCCATTGGCTGAGTTCGCTGGAGTTTTGGAACTTTAACTCTTTGTAATCGTCGACTTTCCATTGGCTAAAGCGGTAAATCACTGGGAAGTCGGGACCGACGGCTTCACGGACGGCGCGAACGACTTCGAGAGGGAAGCGCATTCGATTTTCGAGGGAGCCGCCGTATTCGTCCTCTCGGGTGTTGTTGCTGGGGCTGAGGAAAGAGTCGAGGAGGTATCCGTGGGCGCCGTGGATTTCGAGGGCATCACAACCCATCTCTATCGAGGCTGTGGCGGCGCTTATGTAGGCGTTGAGGACTTGTTTGAAGTCGTCGCTGTTCATGCCTCGTATTTTGGGGCGCGGCGTGCCGTCGGGGCGGTCAGAGAGCTGGTCGTCGCAGGGACCGATGGGGTTTGAGGCGAGGCGGCCGCAGTGCCAAAGCTGCGGGGCGAAGGCGCCGCCGGCTTCGTGAACAGAGTCGACAACGCGCTTCCAGGCGGCGTGTTGCTCGGGGGTCTCGAAGCGAGGAACGGTGGCGGTGTCGAAGCTGTGAACGCCGTCGATGCCGGTGCCCTCTGAGATGATAAGCCCGACTTCGCCTTGGGCGCGGCGTTCGTAATATTGGCGAATCTCGTCGGTGGCGATGCCATCTTCGGCGGCTTTGCGTCGCGTCATGGGAGCCATAACAATACGATTGCGCAGGGTCATTGATTTTAGAGACCAGGGCTTGAAGGCGAGGATGTCTTTGAAGGGCATAGCTGCGGGGCTCCGGAGATCGTGGGCTGTCTAGGTTGTTGGCGGGGATTTTACTAGGGAATGGCCAAAAGGACAGGAAACTTTTCTGGGGAAAGCTCGGAGAGCGTGGGATGGCGACTTGGTGCTGGGGATGCCTTTTCTGTCTGAATTTGTCGAGCCTATCGAATGTTTTGGAGAGGGTTCGCGTTAGAGGAAGGCCTTGTGGCTGATGCGGCCTTTCGATAGCTTTAGGGCGCATGCCGCAGGCTAGTGGTGAGCATCGTCTTTGGATGAAGAACTGTTAATAGCGATGCTCTATTTGCGACTCCTACAATTGAGGAAAACAATGAAATCATTCTTCTTCGGATCTTTGCTCGCTCTGATTTGTGTTTCACCGGCGTTCGCTCAAGGCGTCGCTGAACCGAGCGTTGACGGGAAGAGCTTGAGCGCTTGGCGAGGGCAGTTGAAGTCTTCGACGAAGGAGTCGCGGAAAAAGGCCGTGCAGGCCATTGGGAAGCTAGGAGTGAAAGGGGCGCCGGCGCTCCCAGAGTTGTTTGTCCTGTTCGACAAGATCCTTGAGCGTGCCGAAGTGGGACGGACCTTGGAGAAAATTGGCGAGCCCGCGATTCCTGGTTTGATCAAGGCTCTCAATGGCAATAAGGGATTGACGGCGTCGGCAGCGGCACCATTGTTGGGGCGAATTGGAGCTGGGGCGTCTCAGGAGGCGGGGGATACGGTGGCGAGGGCCTTGTTGTCTGTGTTGAAGAAGGGGGATCGCTATCTAGGCATGAGCGCGGAGATGGGTCTTCAGGGCTTGAAGGAGAAGGGGCTCAAGGCTTATGTGGAGGTCCTTAAAGATAAGAAAGCGGATGCCAAGCTGTCGGCGATGTGCATGAAGTTGATTGAAGGAATGGGGACAAAGGGGAGCGCTGCGGTTCCTATTGTGTTCTCGAAATTGCAGGCAGCGAAGAGCCCTCGGGAAAAGCGTCAGTATTTAACTGTGCTTGAGAAGATCTGCGCGGACCTTAGCGAAGAGCAGTGCAAGCTCATGGTTCCGGTCGTTGTTTCTTACGTCGAAGGTTCGGAATTCTCTTTGAAATTTGGTGGGCTCAGAGTTCTCGGGAGCCTAGGGAAGCATGTTCTCTCGGTTGA
>JARGOJ010000157.1 GCA_029210225.1 Planctomycetota bacterium | reverse complement strand
GAGGCTCCTTGGAGACAACTCAACCCTGGCCTCCGCAATCAACCCGGACTTATCAATAAGACTTGGCTCTCCGGACTCAAGACACAATCCCTTGGAGGGCTCTACGAATTCAATTCTGTTGAGAGCGCTCAAAGCTTCGTCAACGGTTATTTTCCAGGGGAAGCGAAACGTTTTGGAGTCGCCCAAAGCACCTTTCTCTTCAACGGAGAAGTCGTCAAAGAGGCCAGTGAAGAGATGAACTCAGTCCACTTCGGAGCAACTCTCGCGAAAAAGCCTGGGGCCTATGTCTACACACAAGTTCAAGTCAATGTCCCCTTCGAGCAAGCTCCCTGGCGCGACATCAATCCAAAGCTCAGAGAACTCCCCGGCTTCCTAGCCAAAACCTGGCTCAGCGGACTTCACAGTCATAGCCTTGGGGGCCTTTATGCCTTTGATTCCATCGAGAATGCAAGCGCCTTTGCACTGGAAGAATTCCCAAAAGAGCCCGCCGCGCTTGGCGCAGCATTCACCACTCGAATCTTCGATGCAGCCATCACTGAGGCGGCGAGCAAAGACATGAACTCTCCTTTCTACGCCTCCGCACTGACCTCTTAGGCTGTCTTCCAGTAAGCTCTCCTAGCTCTCAAAGAACAAGCGCAAGCCTCAGCTCCAGGGTCAAGAACTCAGGGACTGAGGCTCTCTCTTGTCGTCCTCACCAAAGTCAAAGCCCCTTCCTGCCAAACAGTGTCAGACAAAGTTCGCTAAGATTGAGACAATCCTCGATCTCACCTGAAAAGCAGACCATGAAATCGATCCATCACCCTTTGATCAGCTTCCAAAAGTGCCTCTTGGAGCGAGACTTCTCCGAGCTTGCCAGAAGCGCCGAACACATCCTCGGCGAATCTGGCTTTATGGTCACAAAGGAGTCCGCACGGGAACTCAGGCTCGTGGGTCCTCCATACTTCAATGAAGAGAAGATCCTCAGCAGCTTCGCCAAGATCTCTTTCAAACAGAATGGTCAGGATCTTCACATCACCGCAGAGTTTCGCTCCGACCATTCCCCTCTCGCTCGCTGGCGAAAACAAGCTTTCATGGGTCTTATAGGGCTATCCAATGTCCTCGCCTTGGTCCTGTTCTTCTCCGGCATCCCCTCACGCCAACCAGAGCTGCTCCCGGTCATCACGATTCCCATTGTCTTCTTCGGGCTCATCGCCGGCTTCAAACTACGCCCCCGAAAACCAGACAATGCCCCAGAAGCCAACCTCGCCCTCGACAATTTCCTCGATGAGATCTCCTTCCCCAAGCAAAGCTAAGCCGGATCCTCCAAACAAAGAAGCAGGAGCAAGCCCTCTCACCGAAGCCGATGTGAGGATTTGTCTCACACACCTTGGAAAATTCCACTAGAGTCTCGGAGAAAAGCTAGGAAAAACCTCAGCTCCTGCTCTTGGCACAAGAATCGCATAACAAAAAGGCCTTCGTTCACTCCAGCCAAGAAGGCCTCCATGAGAGCCACCAAAAAACGCCCCCTGCACCAACGCTTTCAAATCCCCGCTGAAGTCGCTGAGGAAAAACTTACTCACCTGGGATTCCACGTCGTTCAAAAGAGCCCGACCACCGTCATTCTCTACGGCCCGAAGAAGGCCAACCCAAGAAAGGCCTTGACCTACTTCTCAAGGATCGCCCTCAGCCAGCACGACCCCGACCTCCACCTCACCGCCCTCTACCGCGATGACGAAGAACTCTCGTCTTCATGGCTTAGGAGGCTGTTCCCTGTACTCTTGCCTAGCCTCATCGCGGTCCTCATCGCCATCGGCCTAAGCGCTTCAACCAAAACTGCGCAAATCCTTACAGGGGTCTTCCTAGCCATCAACCTAGTATTCGCGACCATCGTTTGCCTCAACCCGTCTCCCCCAAACTCCGTTCAAAACGCCAACCTCGAACTAGAAAGCCTCCTCAACCAAATCATGAACCAACCCAAATGCACCAAGAGGGAGAGCTTCCGGACCATACACATCTCATCACGAGCAAGTCTTCGCTGCGCCTACTGCCACGACGACCTCGTCTGTAAGTCCCCGTACTCATGCCCCGACTGCAAAACCCAAATTCACAGGGAGTGCATGGAAGAGCTTGACCTTTGCCCAACCCTGGGCTGCCTAAACACAAGCCTCCAAGAACCAACTGAGTGGCAACACAACGCAAGCTCCTCTCGCAAGTACACAAAGAAGCTGCTCAACCGCTCCATAGAAATTCTCAACAGCCCTCTGTTCTAACAACGAAGAGAATCTCCCAAGAGGCACACAAGCAAAGCTCCCGAGCCTCTGGGACTCCCTGCAAATGCTCCTCTCCAATTAATAGGGATAGCCAATCACAAAAAAATGAAGTTGTGACCTCGCCACAAAAGCCCGCAGCCTCACAGCTAGAGAGGATGCCACCGAGGCAAATGCCGAGATTGCTTGACCCCATTGAAGCTTGGCATACAATGCGCCCCTTGAAAACCAAGCACAAAAAGGTGGATCGTGGCGGAATCAAGTGTCGATCGCAGGCTCCTACGCCTTGAAGAACTTCGTCAAAAGAGCCTCGAAGCCGGCGGCGCCAGACGCATCGCTCGGCAACACGAAAAAGGCAAAATGACCGCACGAGAGCGCGTCGAATTCCTCTTCGACCCCGGATCATTCGAAGAGATCGACCGCTTCGTCACCCACCAATGCCAAGACTTCGGCATGGCGGAGAACAAAGTCCCCGGCGACGGCGTCATCACCGGACGCGGCCTCATCGACGGACGCCCGGTCTTCGTCTTCTCCCAAGACTTCACCGTCCACGGCGGCTCCCTCTCCGGCGCCTACGCCCGCAAAATCTGCAAAATCATGGACCTCGCCATGAAGACCGGAACCCCAGTGGTCGGTCTCAATGACTCCGGCGGAGCCCGCATCCAAGAAGGCGTTGAGAGCCTTGGCGGCTACGCAGACATCTTCCTGCGTAACACCCTCGCCTCAGGAGTCGTCCCCCAGATCTCCGCCATCATGGGGCCCTGCGCTGGCGGCGCCGTCTACTCCCCAGCCATCACCGACTTCATTCTCATGGTAGAGAACTCCTCCTACATGTACGTCACCGGCCCCGACGTCGTCAAAACGGTCACGAATGAAACCGTCAACCACGAGAACCTCGGCGGCCCCTGGGTCCACAACGAGAAGAGCGGCGTCGGGCACTTCGTCATGCCCAACGACCGCGCCGCCCTCGCCCAAATTCGCGAGCTGCTCTCATTCATGCCCTCCAACAACGTCGAAGACGCCCCAAGCAAAGCCACCGACGACCCAAGCGACCGCCTCTGCGAAGACCTCGACACCATTGTTCCCAAGGATGTCAAGAAACCCTATGACATGGCGGAGGTCGTCAAGACCGTCATCGACGACGGCCACTTCGTCGAGGTCCATGCTCACTACGCTAAGAACATCATGGTCGGCTTCGCCCGCCTCGGAGGTCGCTCTGTTGGCATCATCGCCAACCAACCCAAGTTCCTCTCTGGCACACTGGACATTGACGCCTCCCTCAAGGCCGCCCGCTTCGTTCGCTTCTGTGACTGCTTCAACATCCCCCTCGTCACCTTCGTTGATGTCCCCGGTTTTCTTCCCGGCACCGTCCAAGAGTTCGGCGGCATCATCAAGCACGGCGCCAAGCTCCTCTACGCCTACTGCGAAGCCACCGTCCCCAAGCTCACAGTCATCACCCGCAAAGCCTACGGCGGCGCCTACGATGTCATGAGCTCCAAGCACATCCGCGGCGACGTCAACTACGCCTGGCCCTGTGCCGAAATCGCCGTCATGGGCGCCCCAGGAGCTGTAGAGATTATTTATAGGAACGAAATCAAGGCCGCCGACGACCCCGTCGCCACCAAAGATGAGTTCGTGAAGAACTACGAAGAGCGCTTCTCCAACCCCTTTGAAGCCGCCGCCCGAGGCTACATCGACGACATCTTCGAGCCCCGCTTCACCCGTCAGCGTCTCTGCCACGCTCTCACTTTCCTCGAAAGCAAACGGGATAAGAATCCCCCGAAAAAACACGGCAACATTCCCCTCTGAAGAGAGCCAGGGACCTAGGAGAATTAAGGGATGCTGAAAAAATTGCTCATCGCCAATCGCGGCGAAATCGTCCTCCGCGTCGCCCGGAGTTGCCGTGAATTAGGAATCGCCACCGTCGGCGTTTATTCCGAGGCCGACGCCAACGCCGCCCACGTCCGAGAAGTCGACGAAGCCTATCTGCTCGGAGCCGCCGCCCCCTCAGAGTCTTACCTAAACCAAGATAAGATCCTCGAAGTCGCGAAGAAGAGCGGCGCCGATGCCATTCACCCCGGCTACGGCTTCCTCTCGGAGAACTCTGGATTTGCCCGGCGCGTCCAAGAAGCAGGCCTGATCTGGGTCGGCCCCCCCGCTGATGCCATCGACCTCATGGGAGATAAGATCCTCTCGCGAAAGACCGCCAAAAAACTCGGCGTCCCAATGATCCCCGGCACCGAAGACGCCCTAGACGACCCTGATGAGCTCGCCGCCATCGCCGAGAAACTCGGCTACCCTGTCCTACTCAAAGCCAGCGGCGGTGGCGGGGGCAAAGGCATCCGCCTCGTCCACAGCGCCGACCGACTCATCCCCGAGTTAAACCTCGCCCGCAGTGAAGCCACCAAAGCCTTCGGAAACCCCGCCGTCTTCATGGAAAAAGCCATCATCAACGGCCGCCATATCGAACTTCAAATCATGGCCACCCCCTCCGGACGCGTCCTCCACTTCGGCGAACGAGAATGCTCGCTGCAACGACGTCACCAAAAACTCCTCGAAGAAGCCCCCTCCTCCATTTCCAACCCAGGACTTCGCGAGCGCCTCGTTAAGGCCGGATTAGCCCTCTCCAGCGGCATCGGTTATCGCAACGCCGGGACCATCGAGTTCCTCGTTGACAGCGATGAAAACGTCTACTTCCTCGAAATGAACACCCGCCTCCAGGTCGAACACGCCGTCTCTGAAATGATCAGCGGCGTAGACCTCGTGCGTATGCAGCTCCAAGTCGCCTCCGGCATCGAACCCGAGATCACCCAGGACGACATCCAATTTCGCGGCCACGCCCTCGAATACCGAGTCTACGCCGAGGACCCCTTCGCTGGATTCACCCCATCCACCGGCACCATCGAACACCTCTCCCTTCCCAGCGGGCCCTTCGTCCGTCTCGACAGCGCCCTCTTTGAAGGGGACTCTGTGTCACTCCACTACGACCCCATGCTCGCCAAGCTTGTTGTTTGGGGCGCTGACAGGCAAGAAGCCATCCAGCGTCTAAAACGAGCAGCGGAAGATTTCTTGGTCCTTGGGCCGAAGACCTCCCTCCCCCTCGTCCCCTTCCTCGCGGAGAGCGAAGACTTCAAAACCGGACGTTTTCACACAAAGTGGCTTGTTCCCTTCGTTGACAGCTTGGAGAATCCAGGCCTCGACAAACGAGAAAACGCCGCCATCGCCGCCGCACTCACCGCTCATCAAAGCTCTCGGAAATCCCAAAGCCCATCCCCAGCGTCTTCCGGCACTCGCCCCTGGACCCTCAGTGGACGCCCCGGCTTTCCAAGTCGCATTTAAGTTTAGGAACTGAATATCTTGAAAATCGTCTTTTTAGGCACCCCCCAATTCGCCGTCCCCTCCCTTGACGCCCTCGTTGAAGCCGGTCATGAGATCTGCCTGGTCGTGACCAATCCCGACCGCCGCAAAGGCCGGGGTAACACACTCTCTCCCCCCGCGGTCAAAGTCGCCGCTGAAAGGCACGGCCTCCCGGTGCTCCAAATCGAGAGCGTCAAAAGCAGCGGGCTCAGAGAAACCCTCGAAGAGCTCAAGCCCGACCTCGGAGTCGTCGTCGCCTTTGGGCACTACCTGCCAAAGTCCATACGAAAAGCACCCCGCCTCGGCATCATCAATGTCCACGCCTCTTTGCTCCCGAGGCACCGAGGCGCCGCGCCTCTCTCCCAAGCCATCCTCGACGGCGACGCCAACTATGGCGTCACCATCATGAAGATCGCCCGACGCATGGACGCCGGTGATATGCTCGCCCAAGGCTCCATACCCGCCGAAAGCCACCACACTTGCGGCGTCCTCACAGAGCTGCTCTCCAAGCTCGGCGGCGACGTTCTCGCAGAGACCGTCAAGAAGCTCGAAACCGAGCCCATGACCACCACCAAGCAAGATGAGAGCCTCTCCACCGCGGTCTCCAAGCTCTCCAAATCCGACGGCCACATCGATTGGTCTCAGGACGGCGTTTACATCGAACGCCTAGTCCGCGCCATGAACCCCTGGCCCATGACTCGCTTTCAATTCTCAGGAAAAGCCGTCACCGTCGAACAAGCATCCTGGGAAGAAAACCAGGGCAGCGAAGATCCCGGAACGGTCCTCGCCATCTCGGAGGACGGCATGGCCGTTCAAACCGGAAACGGTCAACTCATTCTCAAACAGCTCAAACCCGCTGGGAAAAGCTCCATGTCCGCCGCCGCTTTCGCTCGGGGACGACAATTGAAAGTCGGAGGACGCCTCGAAAATGGCTAAGAATAACCCCTGGAACAATAAAGAGAATAAGATCTCAAACCCTCGCCGCCTCGCCGGCAGAGTCCTCAGACGGGTCCTCACAGGGCAAGGCAGCGCTCGGGACCAACTCGACTGGAGCTTCCACAACACGCCCTCTAAACCCAAAGACACCGCCCTCATCACCGAGCTGGTCTACGGCACCATGCGCCACATGGCCACCATCGACCTCATCCTCTCAAAGCTCTCCAAGCGGCCTCTCCCTGACATCGACGAGGGGGTCCTCGTCCAACTCAGAATGGGCGCCTTCCAATGGCTCTTCCTCGACCGCATCCCGCCCCACGCCATCGTCCACGAAGCCGTCGAGCTTGTCCCTCACCGCGGCGCCAAAAAATTTGCCAACGGCATCCTTCGCTCCCTCGGTCGACTCCTCGACAAAGAAGTCGACACTCCACAACCCGAGCAAAGACGCCGCTGGCTGCCTATCAACAAGAACAAAGGTTGGCTGCTCAAAGAGGACATCTTCCCCGAAAAAGAAGAGCAGTGGCTCTCCGCCGTCACGGGCCTCCCCCAAAAACATGTCTCCTCTCTCATACAGCGATTTGGCTTTGAGAAGGCGGAGCTGCTCTGCCACATCAACAATCAGACCCCCTGCAAAGCCCTAAGAATCAACCGCCTCAAGACGGACCGAGACACCGTCGCCAAAGACCTCAAAGAAGCCGGCTTCATCGCCGAAGAAGGCTCCAACGACTACTGCCTCCGGGTTAAAGTCGGAGCCGTCGAACGCATGCCTGGCTTCCTCAAAGGTCACTTCTCTATCCAAGATGAGACCGCCCAGAAAGTCGCTCCCTTCCTAGATCCTCAGGAAGGCCACGAAGTCTTAGACCTCTGCGCCGCCCCCGGTGGCAAGACCATGCACCTCGCCGAATGGATGGGTGGCAAAGGACGCATCGTCGCCACAGACGGTGACCCCGACCGCCTCCCCAAGGTCCTCAAAGCTCGCCAGCGCCTCGGCCACGACTTCGTCCAAGTCGTCCCAAGAGACGCCGTCAAAGACGAGCCGAGCTTCGACCGGGTCCTCCTCGATGTCCCCTGCTCCAACACCGGCGTCATCCGCCGCCGAGTTGAGCTTCGTCATCGCCTCGATTCACTTGACCGCCGAGGCCTTCGGAAAATCCAAGCGGCCCTCCTCAGAGAAGGCCTCGGCCTCCTCAAAAAATCCGGGGTCCTCGTCTATTCAACCTGCTCGATTGATAAAGAAGAAAACGAAGATCTCGTCGCCGGGGTCCTCGCTGAACCCTACTTCCAGAACTGGGTTCTCGACGAAGAGCACCTCTCCCTCATGGGCGACATGAACGACGGCGGCTACATGGCGAGAATCAAACATCGAGAAATTTGAAAAACTTTGAAACCCACAGAAGAGAACGGCGGTAAAGACCTATAGACCATTGGAGGGAAAGAGTTTTCCTCGCTTTAGGAGAGGCAGCCATGCCAGAGGCCGAGAAGAATTTTTGTGATCGCTGCGCTGGGTTCATCCAAGACCAGTTAGAGGGACTCTTGTCCCAAGCTAAGCAAGAGCAGCTCAACACCCATCTTGAGAGCTGTGAGTCTTGCCAGACTTTGTCTCGTTCATTTATGGTTCTTGAAGAGTCCCTAGCAATCCGCCCCGCGTTGCCCCCAGAGAATCTCCACCAGAGCATCATGCTCCGGGTCGATCGCTTTCGCCAACGAGAGCGCCTCTACCGCTGGGGCAGCGTATCCCTACTCGCGGCAAGTGTCCTCGGCCTCGCCTTCTTTTATCAGGAGCCCCTGGCCATCCTGTCGGGAACTCTGAGCGCTGTGCCTGGAGAAGTCACCGAGGTCCTCCGCCCTGGAGCCTTCTTTGAAAGCTTCACTGGGAATTGGTCTCTCGCCGGCGACACCTCCCTCCCCCTCGCGGTCCTCGTCCTCCTGCCCTTCTTCGTACTGGTGAATTTTATGACCCTCCGAAGTCCGGAGGTGAATCATGCCTAAGCTGCTCGGCCTCGCCCTCTTCCTAAGCATTTCTTTCGCCATGGACCCAGCCTTTGCGGGTGACAAAAAGAAAGAGGTTGAAGGTCTCATCTTCACGATGACCCTGCTCCCTCTTGCCCTTTATCCAATTGGCTTGGCGATTCACCTAGTCCTCGCCAGCTTGGCGCCACTCCGCAGTGAGGGCCTTGCCCTCGACCTTCAGGATCACTATTGGAAATCACTGTTGCTCGGGCTCTCCAACTCCGCCGCGCTGTTTATCTTAGTCGGAGTCTTTTCCAAGCGGGCCCCTGGCTTAGGCGCGCTCTGCTTCTTCATCTTCATGCTCTTCGCTTTCCTCGGGCTGCACGGAATCGTCCGTAGCATCGGAGAGTGGGTCTTAGAGCGTTGCTTCTCTCCAAGCGCGACCCCCACGCCCTTTAAAACCATCGCTGTCGGATGGTTTGTCTACCTCTACGTCACTTGCATTCCCATCGCCGGTTGGTTCCTCGGCTGTTACTGGATCGCACGGGGCATTGGCGGGGTCGTCTTGCAATTGTCCGGACGCCGCAAGCTCGATGATGACTCTCTCATTAAAATTAAACTGTAAGCCACTAAGATTTCAAGAGACTGCGAATTTGCTTACTCAGGCGATAGAGATCCAACGGTTTCGGCAAGAAGTTCCCTTTCCTCTTCAGTAATTCAGGAATGCGCTCTTCTCCCTGGAAGCCGGAAATAAAGAGATGTCGCTGTTCAGGATTGAGCTTGATAATCTCCAGGCTCATTTCAACCCCATTCATTTTTGGCATTAAAATATCAGTGATCACTAAATCCACATCAGAATTCTTCTGATAGACCTCAAGCCCTTCCTCGCCGTTCGCGGCCTGAAGCACGTGATATCCCAGCTTCGACAAAGTAAAGAAGATTAACTGCCGAGCGCAGCTATCATCTTCCACAATGAGAATCTTCTCCGTTCCGGTGTGGCGAATTTTCGTTTCAAGCGCGGTGGAAGAATCTGCCGGTACTACAGACGAGGTTGCCGGGAGAGTTATGTATATCTGGGTCCCTTGCTCAGCGCGACTTTCAATTTTAATCTGTCCCTGGCTTTGAGTGACAATTCCATAAACCGTCGAGAGTCCTAGGCCTTCACCGCGATCTTTCGTTGTGTAAAAAGGCTCAAAACACTTCTCTAAAGTCTCTGGATCCATACCCTTCCCTGTATCTGACACGGTTAACAAGATTTGTTGCTTCTCCTGATAAACAGGCTGATTCCGGTCGTTCTTGACCTTCGTTTCCACGAGCAATGAGCCACAATCAGACATCGCCGATTTCGCGTTCAGCGCCAAGTTCAGAATAATTTGCTCGAACTGCACTGGGTCCATAATGACTGCTGGTAAGCCGTCCTCCAAATTGAGGACCAATTCAACCTCATCCCCAAGCGCACGATCGAGCATGTGGCTCATACGCTCGATGGACTTGTTCAAATCGAAGGCAATCGGGTTATGAGTCGCTCTCCGGCCAAAGGCCAGCAACTGGGTGATGAGGTTCGTCGCTCGCTCGCAAGCTTCATGGATTTCCAAGGCTTTCCAGTGAGTATCGTCTTCCGGTTCACTGTCATCGAGCAGCAGCGACGTGTAACCTCTGATAACAGTCAAAATGTTATTAAAATCATGAGCCATTCCACCGGCGAGACGACCCACCGCCTCTAACTTCCGTGATTGAAGCAGCTCCTCCTCCAATTGCTTGCGAGCGGTTACATCCCGTGCAATAGCGATCATATACGATTCACCACTGACATTGACATAATTGGCGTTGACCTCGACGGGGAAGCGCGTCCCATCTTTGCGGACATGCTGCCCTGATAACAATCGGCTCCCTTCACGCTGCAATTGTTCCGTGAGCTTTAACCACGACGTCTTGTCTGGAAGGCTGTATTGCAATTCTCGAACAGACATGGAGAGTAACTCTTCACGACGAAAGCCCGTTGCAATGGACGCAGTATTATTGCAATCAAAGATCTTTCCATCAGAAGTCACAAAGTAAATAGAGTCATTCGAGCAATCGAGGAGTGTTCGAAGTAATTCTGGGCCGCCTTCTGAAGCTCCAAAGTTCTCTGTTGACGGCGCAAGGCTCATTGCTTCTTCCTCAAAGCAGCGGGGATTTCATCTCTCAGATCCATAGTAAATATCTGCTCATAATCCGACTTCCACTCTCCCGCCTGAACAAGTCTTAGTCGGCCTCTCAATCGAATCCAGTGACCATTCGTGACATCAAAACGAGCTTTGCCAAAGAAGACCATCGTTAAAGAAATTTGGTGGTTGTGGCCGTGGCCGGGAGGAGAGGGGAGGAAGCCTTTGACGTGTTCAATGATGCGATATTCGAGATAGGCAATAATCCGACCGTCTTTAGTTTTGTCAATTTCACTGAGGAAGACGCGATTCTTCTGAATGGATCGTTCACACTCAATGGTTCCGGGGACATTGACGAAATGAAAAGGGACGCTCCATACATCGCCCTCTTTAACAGCTTCTTTGGGCAACCTGAAGAATAGCGAGAGGATGTTCTTTTCTTTCTGAGGCACATAAAAACTCTGATTAACGCCGTTTTTATTCACTGTGGCGCGAATCAATGTTCTTGGGCTTAAGTCTTGGCCACCGCGATTCCCAAAGACGGTCGTGACCTTGACGTCGAATTGATCTTTGACCTTCTTCTTCGGACGAAGAATAGTGTAGGTCTCTGTGGATAGCTTTTGCTCGAAGGGCATTTCGACATTGCCGAACCAAAGGGGCTGGCTCTCGGTGAATGATGCGATGGGAGCGGTCGCGATCTCCAGCAGATCTTTGAGGTCCTGTTTTAGGAGCAGCCCTTGGTCTTTCGCTTGAAGTGGAATGAGCTTTGTGTCGAAGACCATCACTTCTTTAAGAGGTTTCTTCCAGCGCATGAGGACCGAAGCGCTCTTCTTCTTTGCTTTTTCGCTCTTCTTGGGCGCGGTCTTTTTAGTCCCAGCCTGCTTGGGAGTCTCTTTTTTAGGGGCCTCCTGGGCCATCGCGGCTCCGCCAAGGCCAAGTCCAAGCCCCAGCAAAACAATACACCAAGTCCGCATCCGATTTGTCCTTCCCAAATAATACCGGTCATTGTCCACTGAATCTCTCACAATGAAGGCGCATGCGCTATAATTCTCGCGAAAATTCAATGGAGGATAAGAGATTGATTGAAGTGGAGGATCTCTCCAAGGTTTATCACGGGAGTGACGATGGACGTCCCGTGATCGCTCTGCGAGACGCAACATTTACGGCCAGGCCAGGGCGAATTTTTGGCCTGATCGGAGCCAACGGCGCAGGCAAAACAACGACCTTGAGAATTCTGTCCACAGTCCTCGGCCCTAGCGGAGGACACGCCCGGATTTGCGGCTTTGATGTCCAGAAAGACCCGGACGAAGCCCGACGCCGAATCGGCTTTCTCTCAGGATCAACAGGGGTCTACGACCGAATGACCCCAAGAGAGTTCATCGACTACTTCGGAGGCTTAGCTGGCCTTGACCCGAATGTCCTCACAAAGCGCCGGGAAGAATTGATTGAGATGCTCGACATGGGGTCCTTCGCCGATCGTTACTGTGGCGTTCTTAGCACTGGGCAAAAGCAAAAGGCCTCCATCGCCCGATCCCTCATTCATGATCCTCCGGTGCTGATTTTTGACGAGCCGACCAGCGGCCTCGACATCCTTGTAGCCCGCACTGTGATTGACTTCCTAGAGAGCTTGAAGAGCGACAAGCGGACCATCATCGTCTCGACTCATATCATGACGGAAGCCGAGCAGCTCTGCGACGACATCGCCATTATTCACCGCGGCCGGGTCTTGGTTTGTGACAGCGTTGACGCGCTTAAAGAGAAGTACAAGGAAGACAGCATCCAGAACATTTTTTATCACCTGATCGACGAGCAAAAGGAATTGGAGAGCAAAGAGAATAAAGGGTCAGAGAAAGACGGTGCCTCATCATGAACACTCGAAACATCCTGGCCATTTTCCGCAAAGAAGTCCGAGATACGATCAGGGACCGTCGCACGCTCTTTGTCATGACCATTCTCCCCATGTTGCTCTATCCCATCATGATCGTTGGCTTT